>JAGGSN010000210.1 GCA_021159005.1 Candidatus Zixiibacteriota bacterium
TTAGCATGATCAATCTCTGGATTTCCAATCAAGTTGGGAATGACGTGGGCAGTGTGGGAATGACGTGGGTAATGTGGGAATGACGTGGGTAGTGTGGGAATGACATAATTATTACATCCGCCTAAGGCGGACAAAAGCCCGGACAGTGGTGAATAATTATATAACGTGTGTGGCCTCTATCTATAGTATTCTCATCCCTTGAGAAAGGTTAGGGGACATATGCAATATACCCCTACGTGATTGATATTATTCCCCTCTTGAGAGGGGTTAGGGGTGTATTTTTAACGCTAAATTTTCAACATAATTCAGAACAATATTTTAATCCATCTGTAATTATATTGCACAATCCGGATTTGTAATTGGTCTAATAAAATGAATATATTGTCGAGCTTCCATACCTGACAACGCCGAGTAATTTTCGCGCTTGACTATTGCTGTGTTCTATATTCGCCTAATTTATTTCTTAGAGTTCTGGAGGTTATGCCAAGTATTTCTGCTGTTCGGGCTTTATTCCAATTGTTAGCCTCTAAGGTTTTATAAATCAAACGCCGTTCCATATCTGCAATTGTAGCTCCCGCTTCATTATCGGTTTTTTCAAAACAGGGCGATCCGATCGCGACTTCCATAGGGAAATCTGAAACTTTCAATTCCTGACCTTTCGACATAACAACCGCGCGTTCAATATAGTTTTCCAATTCTCTGACATTTCCCGGCCAATTATAGCTCATGAAGAATTTAATGACTTTTTCGGAAAGGTTTTTGATTGGAACTCCTTCGCGGTAACAGTATTTTTTTAAAAAGTGATCGAATAATAGAGGAATATCATCAAGCCGTTCTCTCAGCGGCGGCAGATTTATTGGGATAACCTGAAGTCTGAAAAACAAATCATCCCTAAATCTTCCCTTTCTAACTTCCTGTTTAAGTTCACGATTGGAAGTGGCGACAAGCCGAACATCAATAGGAATAGTCTGTCCGGAGCCAAGCCGCTCTATTTCTCTTTCCTGAATTACCCTTAGAAGCTTTACCTGTATTCGGGGAGAGATTTCAGATATTTCATCCAGCAGGAGAGTTCCGCCATTGGCCTGCTCGAAGCGGCCGACAGTTGATTTCACGGCGCCAGTAAAAGCTCCTTTTTCATGGCCAAAAAGTTCCGATTCTATAAGACCTTCGGGCAAGGCGGCGCAATTCATTTTTATAAAAGGCTTTTCCGCCCTATAAGAATTGTAATGGATGGCTCGGGCGACCAGCTCTTTGCCGGTGCCGGTTTCGCCGTTGATAAGCACAGTTGATGGGGAATCGGCAATATTATTGATAATCTCATATATTTTCTGCATATCGGGAGATTTCCCCACAAGGCTATCGAAAGAATAATTCCCCGCAAGTTCCTGTTTAAGTTTTTTATTTTCATCTTTGAGTTTTTTAAACTCTAAAGCTCTTTCGACCAGGATTTCGAGTTCTTTGGCATTGAATGGTTTGGTAACATAATCATAGGCGCCCAGCTTCATAGCCTCAACAGCGTTTTCAATTGTGCCGAATGCAGTTACAACCATAACCCGGCATTCGGGCTGAACTGTAATAACTGCTTTTAAAACACCCAAACCGCTAATTCCCTGCATTTTCAAATCGGTTATAACTAAATCCAACTCCAGCTGGTTAAGTATTTCGACAGCTTTTTCACCCGAGTCTGCCTGCTCGACCTGATACCCTTTTCTTTTTAATACTTCAATTATAAACTCTCGAACCAGGGCATCATCATCAACAACTAAAATTCTTGAATACATACTACAATACCTCAAATTGGCAAATCTATTATAAAAACAGCTCCGCCGTTTTCTGATATTCCGGAATCAATAACGCCATTATGAAAATCAACAACCTTTTTTACCATAGACAACCCCAATCCGATACCGTTGTTGCGAGTAGTATAAAAAGGTTTGAATAATTTTTCCTTTTCTTCTATGGAAAATCCTTTGCCAGTATCAATGAATTTTATTCTTAAATTATTGCTATTTATAATTTCCAAAGTTACGGTTACCGTCCCACCGTCAGGTTCCATAATCTGACAGGCATTTTGAATAATATTGATAAATGCCTGCCGCAGTAATATTGGATCAAACTTGTAAGATATCGATTCGACATCGGTTTTGAAATCGATTACACTATTAACAGCATACGGTTCGTTTGAGAGCGATTTAATAATATTCTCAATAAAGTTCACCATATCAAGTTCGAGATATTTTGGTTCCATTTTCTTTGTGAAATCTAAAAGGCTGGTTATGATTCTGTTTAGCTCTTTTGCGCCGGTTGATATCTTTTTAGATATCAAAGATGAAGAATGGTCTTCAGGCAAATCTCTTTGCAAAAGATCAGTAAAACCAATAATACCGGCTAACGGATTCCTAACCTGATGAGCAACAGTAGCCGCCATCTCACCCAAAGCCGCCAGCGCCGATACATGACGTATGGTTTCTCTCAATTTCTTCTCAGCAGAAATATCATATAATATTTCCACCACGCCGCAAAACACATTATCGTCATCAAAGATTTTGCTTGATGAATAACCTACTGGCTGAGCGCCAAACCATTTTTCGCCATGAACCTTAATTTCCTTGCTTTCCAGCAAATTATATGTTGGCGCATGCTCATCCTGTGGAAAGACATCTTGATAATTAGTATTAAGAATATCAATTTTTGAAATACCTGTCAATCTTTCGGCCGCCTTATTAAATAAATTTATACTCCCGTCAATGCCAAAAACCACAACTCCGGCATTTAGGCATTCGAGGATATTATTCAGATATACCGAAAGTTTGCTGTTGCTTACTAATGCTTCGGTTAACTGTATATTAGTCTGTTCGAGTTGTTGGCTTTGCAGTTCGAATTTTTCTGATATTTCCTGATAATCTTTCTGAAATTTTTCAGCCAAATCAGAAATGGAAATATAAGAATCTGAGATTCTCTTTAAGTTGTTTAATTTTTGATTATCTTTTCTCATAGTTATTATTTTACCATAAACCTGAAATATTTCAATTGTTTTATTTGATTATTTTTCACAACATTTTCTGCGAATTAATAGTACAGCCTGTAAAAATAGAATAATGTTCCCATAACTTTAGTCATAATCAACTTCTTAGTATTTAATTTTGGAGTGTATAACTTCCGAAAAACAACTTCTTACCGTACAACTTTTATCTGAACTCCGTGTTATTGCAGCCAGCATTTTAAATCAAACATCAGGCTGGCAAAAATAAATAGTACTACTAGAAACAATTCACAATTTCTGAAGCCATATGCTGAAGCGGAACAACTCTATCGGCTAAATTATTTTCCACTACTGCTCTTGGCATGCCGTACACTATACATGTTTCTTCATTTTGAGCAAAAACTGCTCCTCCTTTACTTTTAACAAGCCGCATACCCTCCAAACCATCCGCGCCCATTCCGGTTAATATCACTCCAAGAACTCGTGAGCCATACCCCTCTGCTACAGACTTGACCATAACATCCACCGCCGGTTTGTGAAGCGTATCGGTTGGCTCATCAGATAAACGCACTTGCGATAATGATGGCATTTTTCTTACAAGCAAATGTTTATCGCCAGGAGCGATATATACGGTGCCGGGATTTAATTGTTCGCCTTGTTCGGCCTCTTTTACGTTAACTTTAGAAAGTGAATTAAGTCTTTCGGCTAAGGATTTGGTAAACAGCGGCGGCATGTGCTGTACAACTGTTACCGGTACTGGCAGATTTTTTGGTAAAAGCGGAATGATAGCCTGAAGCGCCGGCGGGCCGCCGGTTGAGACTCCGATAGCTATAATGCTTGCGTTTAGCTTTTTTCCCTTACTTTTCAGCGAGCTTGCGCCCATAGTTGTTGCTACGGATATTGTTGGCTTGCTGCTGTTTTTGTTCCGAAAAGCCCTGATAAGACGCGCTTTATTTAAGGCAATATCCTTAATCTTTTTAAGCAATTCCTCTTTTATATTAACAATATCAAGAGCCACAAAAGATAACTGTTTTGGGATAAAATCAACCGCTCCCAGCGAAAAAGCCTCGAGCGTAGCCGATGCCCCGTCAGTAGTAAGCGAACTTAGCATCATAACCGGCGTGGGATTCTCGTTCATTATATGCTTCAAAGCCGTAAGCCCATCCATTCTCGGCATCTCGATATCCAAAGTTACAATATCGGGCTTAAGCTTTTTGACCATCTCGATGCCTTCTAACCCGTTGTTAGCCGTGCCAACAACCTTGATGTCAGGGTCGGACTCTAAAAGCATTGATATTGCTTTCCGCATAAAAGCGGAATCATCTACAACTAAAACTTTTATTTGTATCATGATTTTTCTTCTAAACTAACTCAAAAAGGCTTGCCAGATCTATAATAAGCCTCACTCTGCCGTCGCCCATGATTGTAGCACCCGCCACACCGGGCGTTTCACCCAGGTAATCGCCCATTGATTTAATAACGATTTCTTCTTGTCCGACAAGCGAATCGACGATTAATCCCATTCTCTTTTCGGCTAAACCGACAACCACGATTCTTAAGTTGTCCCTATTTTCGGGAGATATGTTAAATAATACATGAGTTAATTCCACAATAGGCAGTATGCTGTCGCGAAGCTTTATTACCGGTTTTTGATTTATATATTTAACTTGACCTATAGGCACAATCACGGTTTCAATAACTGACGCAAGCGGCACTGCAAAAACATCCTTGCCACACTTTACCAGCAATCCTTGAACTATCGCCAGAGTAAGAGGAAGCCTTATCGTTACCAGAGATCCTTTCCCCTCTTCGCTAGATAGTTCAATAGTGCCTTTTAGTTTTTCAATGTTTGTTCTTACTACATCCATCCCTACACCGCGCCCCGAAACTAAAGTTGTTGTTCTCGCGGTAGATAAGCCGGGTTGGAATATATAGGAAAGAATTTCCTTTTGCGCCATTTGTTCTACAGCCTCAGGAGAAGCTAAACCTTTTTCAATAATCTTCTTCTTAATAGACTCCAAATTCATTCCTTTGCCGTCATCCCCCACCTTGATAACAATATTATTTCCTTCCTGACAAGCAGATAGTTCAATTGTACCGCGTTCAGGTTTGCCGGCGTTCACCCTGTCTTCAGGCAATTCAATTCCATGGTCGGCCGAGTTTCGAATCAGATGCATTAAAGGATCATTGATTTCCTCGATTACCGATTTATCAAGTTCTGTATCCTCGCCTGAAATTTCCAAGTCCATTTTTTTGGATAATTCACGTGAAAGGTCGCGTACAATTCGCGGGAATTTGTTGAATACATGACCAATCTGCAGCATTCTCATTTTCATAATGGCCACATGAAGTTCGGTGGTCATAAAACTGATGTCTGATGCTGCCTGAACAAGTCGTTCTACATTTTGGTCGGCCTCATGTGCGCCCTGAAGTATGTTTGTTGTCTGTATAAGGGCGTTTCTATGAAGCACCAGTTCGCCAACCATATTAACCAAACTATCCAACCTGTCGACGCCAACCCTGATAGTTGATTCGATAACATTGCTTGCGCTTTTCTTAGGTGGCGCAGAACTTGAAACCGCCGCTTCAGTCCGTGGAGATTCCTTTGGCTTATCGGAAGCTGCTGTTTCTGCTTTTATTTCGGTTGTTTCAGCCGCCGTTTCACCTTTGGTTTCCTCTACTTCAACGCTTGCTGAATCAGCTGCTTGCGGTTTTGATTCAGGGAGCGGTTCGCTATTGTAAATTGCGGTTAGCTTAGAAATAATTCCGGAGGTGTCGGTATTACCCTGCTGATTATCGATTATATCCTGTAAAACCAACTTAACATAATCGACAGCCTCAAGCAGAACATCCATTACTTTTTCCGTAACCTGTAGTTCGTTTTTACGAAGCTTATTTAGCACATCCTCCATGCGGTGAGTCAAATTCATCAGGTGGTCATATCCCAGAAACCCGGAGGTACCCTTCATTGTATGAGCGCCCCTGAATATGGAATTTAGTAGTTCTAAGTCATGGGGGTCCTTTTCGAGTTTAATCAGATCTGAATCTAAAGATTCGACAATCTCAGTAGTTTCTATCATAAACTCATCTATAATTTCCTGCATATCATCTAACGAATTATCGGTTTCACTCATTATTTGCTCCAGTAAGAAAAGTTTAGCATTTACACAGTTTTGAAAACTAGATCGGCTATTTCAAAATTATATTACCGGTTTTTAATGATATCATCGATTTCCCGCTGCTGTTTTTTGTCTTCTACGGTAAATTCTGCATTGGGATCGAAAGCGCGCTGTTTTTTAGTGCCTTTGTTTTTAACAATACCATTTTTGTTGCCAATAGCGTTAAGCAGGGACATTAATCTATCCTCAACATCATCAAGCAGCGTTATAGCATGATCCACCTGCTGAGTAGTAATATCCTGAAACTGCATAGCATCCATGATATTGAACAGATCATTGAGATTACTCACGGTATTTTTTCCGACTTTATCCATTAATGACTCTAATTCATTTGATGCTGACAACACTTCTCTGGGGATTAGTTCTTTAATCTTGCTAACCCATTCACTGATTTCAGATTCACGATTATTGATAGCTTCTACCATATCCAAAACTCTATTAGTGGCTTGTTCGGTTTGTTCGGTTACTTTTTCAAGTTGTTGAGCGGTCGTAGGAACTTTTTTAACTGATTCCACAATAGGTTTGCGTATTTGACGGAATGCTTCCATCATTTTACTTACGGATGATGTTAATTCTTTTAATTCGTTGCTTATCATACCGGTAATTTCAATTTTGTTTATCTTTTTTGCTGTCATCCCTAATCCTCCACTAAATAGATTGAAGTACTTGATTAATCTTTTCCGCAAGTGTCTCTGGCGTAAAAGGTTTAACGATGTAATTGTTAACTCCGGCATCCATAGCTTGAATAATATCATCCTTGACAGACCTGGTTGTAATCATCAAAACGGGCATAGATTTTAGACTATCATCGGCTCTGAGCGTAGTAACAAATGTCAAGCCGTCCATTTCGGGCATATTCCAATCAGTAATAACAAAATCGAATTTGTCTATTTTTAGCTTTGCCAAAGCATCTTTACCGTCGCATGCTTCGGCAACATTATTGAAGCCGGCTCTTTTCAATGTGTTGAGAATAATTCTCCGCATAGTTGGAGAATCGTCCACAGCTAATATTTTTATATCAGACACTCTATCCCTCCTTTATATAGCAGGCTGCTTTGTTTTCAGATACTTTGACACTTCAGCCATCAGAACTGGTGGCTTGAAAGGTTTCACTAAATATGACGAGGCGCCAACTTTGGTTCCAAGTTTCTTGTCTTTTTCCTCCTCCTCAGAAGACAGAATGATAATTGGAACATTAGTATACGCAGGGTTTTCCCTAACTGTTTTAATTAATTCGTAGCCGTCAACATTCGGCATGTTAAGATCTGTTATTATCAGGTCAACTTCTTTCTCAAGTGATGACATTTTTTCAATGGCATCCATACCATCACAGGCAGTAACAACCTTACAGCCTGATGACCTTAATGCGAAAGAAACAAATTTGACAACTGTCGGAGAATCGTCAACTACCATTATCAGATTTTCGTTCATATCGTACTCCATAAATATTATTCTTTTTTATACACAAGCCCATTTTTCAAGTAAACAAGTTTAAAAGCCTTGCTAATACCATGCAGCGATTCCGAATGACCAATAAAATAGTAGCCGTTCTTAACAAGACTGCTATAAAAAGATTTAGTTATTTTTCTCTTAACCTCATCCGAAAAATAAATCGTAACATTCCGGCAGAAAATAATATCTATGTTCTTTATTAATGACATTTTTAATGAATCCGTCATATTTATCTGAGAGAATTGAATCAGCTTTTTAACTATGTCATTAATATGATAAACACTGCCTTTTTTAGTAAAATACTTATCTTTATAATATTTAGGAGTAGTCCGCAGAGACAATTCATGATAGATGCCTTTTCTGGCGGCTTGAAGAACATCTAAAGATATATCGTTGGCGATTATCTCAATATTATAAGTTTGCCAATTGGGAATTTTCTCCATAACAGTCATTGAAAGCGTAAATGGTTCTTCTCCGGTAGAACAACCGGCGCTCCATATTCTCAAGTTCTTATTATTGGTTTTAGCTTTTTCTTTTATCACCATAGGTAATACCTCGTCGCTAAAAGCAGTAATCTGAGGTAGATTGCGAAAAAAGGATGTTTCATTTGTCGTCAGCAGGTTCATTAAGACATTGAATTCTTTCAAGCTGGTATCATATTTAACCATATAGAAATAGTCTTTGAAGTTTTTGATGCCGAGTTGATTCATTCTATTCGAAAGACGGTTTTTAATCAGATACATTTTATTTTCATGAAAAAACATGCCGCATTTTTCATGGATGAAATCTCTAAAATTTATAAAATCCTCGGTTTTAAGTTCGATTGTTTTTATTGATACAGAAAATGCTGGCGCAGATTTGACGACCGTACTTCTACCCCCAACATCCTTTTTAGGCAATTTCGCAGTTAATGTCATAATTTCACCTATACTCTTATATCTATTTACCTAAGTATTTAATGATTAAATACACCATTCCTTCTTTAATAAACTGCATGAATCAGTTCGTTAGCTACAGTACCGTTTTATGTGCAGCCTCTTTCCATTCTGTATTTAGCCTCATTTAAAGCGCTTTTCACTGTTTCGGCCAATTCAGTCATTTTGAATGGTTTGACAATATAATTAAATACTCCTTTTCGTATTGATTCTATAGCGCTATCCATTGATGGAAATGCAGTCATAATTATTATCGGCACTTCCGGTTTTTTTCGTTTCAACTCAGATACAACTTGTATTCCATCAACTTCCGGCATTTTCAGATCTACCAAAGCTACCTGAAAACTAACCTCATTGATTATCTTGAAAGCTTCCTTCCCATCACCTGCCATATGAACTTTATAGCCCTGGGATGTAAAAAAATCATAAAGAAGATCCCTTATTAAAAGTTCATCATCCACAACCAGTATTTGAGCATTCTCAGCTTGCATTTCTGCTTTCAATCGCCTCCATAGCGGCATTTCGAATATCTTCGTTTTCTGATTTTGATATTTTTTCCAGTTCCGATACAACTTTAGAATCATCAGCTATTGAAATCAGATTAATTATTGGGATTTGCACAAATGGCGGTTGAGCCGGCATTATTTCAAGCAATTTATCAAGGCAGCTTGCATCGTTGATTGAAGCCAAAGCATTAATAGCATAGAACCGCACCCACATATCATCATCATCAAGAAGAACTCTTATTTTTTCGCCGGCATTTTCACCCAAGATATTCAAATAGGCGTCAACGACAGCTTTTCTGACCTCCGGGTTCTCATCTATAAGCAGATATGTTAATTTATCATCTAAGCCCGGATAGTGCATTTTTGATAAGCCAATAACCGCATGACGGCGCACTTCAGCTTCCTCGTTGCCTAATGAGTTCAGCAATATTTCAACTGCCTGCTGTTCGCCAATCCAGCCTAACCCGCGGACTGCCAATATTTTTCTCTGTATGTTCGAGCTTTCAATATCCCTTTTAAACAGGTTAATTGTTTTTTCGCCGCCAATCAGCACTAATGCGCCAAAACAAGCCTCGCTTACGTCCGAATACTCATCATCAAGATGTTTGGCTATATTCTCAACGATAGACTCATCACCGATATAACCGAGCGTTTTAAGGGCTTCTGCTTTAACATGACCAACATCATCATTTGTGAGACTCAGTAGGACATCAATAGTTTCTTGATTATAGAATTTTGCCAGCGTTTTAGCCACAGCCACTCTAACATCAGGGTTATCAGATTTTGCTTGAGATAGAATAACCTCAAGCAATTCGGGCGATTTTAAAAACGATGATATTTCGATTAGATATGTTTTTATTAAATCCGTACCGTTTTTAACACCGTCAATAATAGCGTTCAACCCGGTACTGCCGGCAATTCTTAGCGCTCCCTGAGCCATTTCAACAACTTCCTGATTGGGAAATTCACACGTTTTGATAAGAGCTTCCACTACCTTATCGCCGCTCCAAAAAGCCATTTCGCCGATAACAGCTTTTTTTACTTCCAGGTCATCGCTGGCTGAAGCCTCTATTAAATAATCAACGAATTTGCCTCCGGAAGCATTGAAGAGTTCGTCTCTACTTCCGGAACCAGCCTTTTTTAGTATCGCTGTCAGAACAAAATTTCTGAGTTCGGGATTTTCAACATTCATCAGCCTTAAGAGGTTCTTTAAAGAATCGGGTGAATCGATTTTACCAATCGCCTCAATAGCGGCATAAGCCAGCACTATGTTGTCGGACTCGGATTTTTCATAGAGTATGGGAATAGCTTTATCAGAGCCTATATTCCCTAAAGATTCGATAACCTGAGGACCGGCATCGGGATGCGAGTTCAGGCATTCTATCAAAGGTTCAATAGCCTCGGCGCTGGTAACCTTGCCTAAAGCTTCCGCCGCTGAACCGATTACGTTTTCGTTTGAGTCTTTCAGTAGTTTTATTAAGACGGGCACATATTGAGAGTCACCAATAAGAGCCATAATATCGACAGCAAATTTTCTAACATCATGGTCGCTTGATGAGCATTCTTTTATCAATGCTTCAGACGCAACTGTTCCCATTTTAACTAAAACTTCTGCAACAAGATTCCGAATAGAAATATCCGGATCATAAAGAAGCGAGCATAATTCTTCAGCCATTTGAGGGGCAGGATTAGCGGCCAATTCATAAGCCGCATCCTCTCGCTCCATTCTGTCGGGGTCTTTCAATTTCAAGACCTGTTCAGAAAGCTTGACATGCTTCTTCTTGCTAATATTCTTTATTGCTGAGGATGAAACTGACATAATTTCTCCTGTAAGTCCGGTTAATAACTAGAAAGCGCCTGTTTTTCATCAGGGAAAATCTCGAAGATGTTTGCAAGCTGAGTTATATCGAATATCTCTTTGACATAAGGCGCCAGATTTGTCAGTTTCATCGACCCTCGCGAGCTGCGCACTTCTTTGAGAATCGATACTAAAGCACCAAGTCCTGAGCTGTTAATAAAATCGACTTTATTAAGGTTTAAAATCATTTTTTTCGATTCCGATTCCAGCACCTGTTTTGATGCATCTTTCAAAGATGAAGCGCTTGTTAAATCAAGCCGACCTTCGATGTTTAGGATGGTAATATCACCTTCCATACGTTTTTGAATATCCATTTTTGCATCCTCCAGCAAATATATTAAGATCTCACTATTTTATTCTCATCAATTTCAATTTCGACAAATACTTCAAATATATTATTACTTATTTTCCTGAATTCTACTTTATCGCATAATTGCTTAATAATTTTTAATCCCCTCCCCGATTCGACATCTGCTGAAGGGTATTCATTCCAGCTAATATTTTTGTCGTCAAATCCCGTCCCTTCATTTATTATCGAAGCTGTAAATTTATTATTTTTGAAACATGTTTCAAAAACAATTTGGGCATCTAACGAGTCTTTATTGCCATATAGATAGGCATTATTATAAGCTTCCGATAAAACGGTCATGATATTGTATGCTTTCTGGCGATCTGAGGTGACATTATTAGCAATAACGCTGAATATATCCTCCGCTATTTTCAGGTATTCCCATCTGGCTGGAAAATATATTTTTAGCGGGCATGTCATTTTTTTACCTCTATATGCATCAAGGTTGTATCATCAACATAGCCAACATCATAAGAGTATTCCTTAAGCAGAATTTTTAAATCATTAACAAAATCATGCCAAGGAGCGTGACAGTGTTTTTTCAGGAATTTTAAGGAATTAGCTAAACCCAGCATTTCTCCTTTCGAGTTGACAGATTCGAAAATGCCGTCAGTGTAAACAATCAACTTATCGCCGGTTTTTAAAGGCGTTTTGTTTTCTATATATTTAATACCGGAAAATTGACCAACGAAAGGACCGCCGGTTTTTAATTTTATTACTTCATCACCGCGGAAAAGATAACCGGGAGGATGTCCAGCATTTACTGATAATAGGATATTTTCTTTTAGGTCGAATAGTCCGAAAAACATGGTTATAAACATACCGCCCATTCTTTGCATATCCCGACATAAAAACTCGTTAAATTTGGCAACGAATTCGGATAAAGAACTAATATCTTCGGCTAGTATGTGAATATACGATCTCGCTGCTGTCATTATCAAAGCCGCCGGCATACCCTTATTAGACACATCAGCAACAATTGCTAGATATTTGCCATCCTCCAATTTGACAATATCATAAAAATCGCCCCCAACCTGACCTGCTTGATGATGATAGACGTTAACATCAATTCCATCATATTCTACATTTTCCTGAGGCATCAGTGTTTGTTGAACATGTTCAGCTATGTCAAGTTCATGTTCGATTTTTTGCTTAATCAGGGCTTCCTCGTGAAGTTCCACATTCATAACAGCCACAGCCGCGAAACTACCGAGAAGTTCCAGGGAAAATCTATCATCTTCATCGAATTCCTGGCCATCTTCTTTATTGGCAATTGTAACGACGCCGACAACTTTATCTTGAGCTTTTAAAGGTGTTGATATAATTGAATTTATGCTAACCTGATGAACTCTAACTTTATCGTTGTCATGGAAACTAAGATTATTTATTGTTATAGATTCACCTGTATTCCTTACATGGTCAATTATATTGACGCCCTGTTGGGTTTTAATTTTCTGAATGTTTTCATATGACAACCCCCAGCTTGCCGTTTTCGGCTGTTCCCCGGAATCAAAAATGATTATCTCGCCTACTTCGCCCTTTACTATCCTTAAGGCGGTCTCAATAACCATAGGGAGAATCATATCCAGGTCGAGAAGAGATGTAAAAACAGCGCCTATATGTGATAGGTCTATAATTTTGTTTATTTGGTCTTCAAGTTTTTCTTCAATTTCGGTAAGCTGTTTTTCTAAAACTTCGCCAATTTGAAAAAAGTCGTCAATTGATTCGCCCATAAAAATACACCTGTATATTTATACTGCTTTTGATTGTTTAGATGCCTAACATCAGGCAGAAGTTTCCTTAATCGAATTATCTATCATCTCCATAACAGCATCTAAGAAAATCGGTTTATGATAGATTTTTTCAATTCCTAATGATTTTTGCATATTGAGCATGTTTTTATCATAATATCCGGAGATTAAAGCAATCGAGATTTGTGGATATTTATCTTTCAAATATCGAACAAGATCAAAGCCATTCTTTCCCGGCATAATGACATCAGAAATAACCATAAAGTATTCATCCGAATTTAGAATTTTCAAAGCCTCATTCACAGAACCAACAATTACCGGAATATAGTTTAACTGCTTGATATAATTGCTTAACAACGATGCCATATCACTTTGGTCATCAACAATTAAAATTTTTTTCGTTTTCTGACCAACTTCGTTTTCTTTAGTTTGGCGCATATTTATAATTCCCTATCAACAACAATTCATTTATAAACATAGTCGGTTAATCATAATAGAATGTTTAGCAGATATTAATGGTATTGTTCATAGTGATTTTAAAATGTTTTGACATTTTTAATAATAAGGAAAGAGATTAGCATTTAGATATCATGATATTAATATAAATAGTGATTTTCTGCTTTAGATTCTATATATGTGAAACTTCCGGAGAACTTCTGCAAGTTTTTTCCTTGACATTCTCAAGCGACTTAGTATTCTATAACGATAATAAATATGAGTCTATTTGAGGGATTCATAGAGAATAATTAAACTGAATACTTTTTTAGGCGGCTTAGCCAAGTGGTAAGGCAGAGGTCTGCAAAATCTCTATTCTCCGGTTCGAGTCCGGAAGCCGCCTTTTTTCTTTTATTATACAAATAATATACTAATCGCTTGGGGTCTATGCTTTTGCGAGAAGCATTCATGGAAATACTTCGGATTTACTATAGATGCCAAGCATCGTCCCAAACCAGATAGCCTCAGATGAGCCGTATGGCTGATTAACAATGTTATGATATCTCATGAAACTCCTGCGCTTATTTATGTTGACATTATAACTTCGAATCTATATTTAGCTTTTTTAATTGCAAGTGGGTTAAGTGATTTATGATAACTTTATATTTAGACAAAAGGAGATTAGAATGGAAAAAGCTATTGAGCAGTTAACTATTTTTGCAACGGGATATGGTTTAAAAATAATCAGCGCTGTATTAATCCTTATTATCGGACGTGTTATTGCCGGCGTTGCGCGAAAATTCGTAATTAAGCTATCAACCAAAGCTAAAATAGACCCGACAGTAATTTCATTTGTCGGGAGCGTTTCTTATGTGCTCATACTTGTATTCACCATATTGGCCGTTTTAGCGAAATTCGGGATTGAAACCGCTTCTATGATAGCAGTGCTTGGGTCGGTCGGATTCGCCATAGGGTTTGCCCTGCAGGGTTCGCTGTCAAATTTTGCGGCGGGATTGCTCATTTTAGTGTTCCGATATTACAAAGTTGGCGATTATATCGAAGCTGCCGGAGTATCAGGCACGGTAAAAGAAATATTGTTGTTTAACACTGTTCTGGCTTCGCCCGACAATGTGAAGATAATGGTGCCCAGCAGTAAAATATTTGGCGATACTATCAAGAATTACTCAGCTAACGACATCAGAAGGATTGATCTGATTGTGGGTGTTGGCTATACATCCTCCATTCAAAAATCGATGGAGATTGTTTCAAAATTACTAAATGAGGATAAAAGGATATTAACAAATCCTAAACCGCAAATAGATGTATCTGAACTTGCCGATTCAAGCGTAAACCTTTTCATACGTCCCTGGGTAAAAAGAGATGATTACTGGGCAGTCAAATGTGATATTACTTACAAAATCAAAGAAGCTTTTGACCGAAATAATATTGAGATACCATTTCCCCAGCAAGTGGTGCATATGGTTTCTGCCGTGTAGAATATTCGGTCTTGAGAGATTTTCCTCTCCCGCATTATTCACAATATTAATATGTGATTATTATACCAGAGCTGTCGGAAGCAACTTCTGACAGCTCAAAAATACAGTCCCTGCGAGTAATGTAGCGACGAAGAAATCTCTTGTTAGACAAAGGATTGAGATTGCTTCGCCCGCCTTCGGAGAACTCGCAATGACTAATTGTAATGAAGTTATTTACGGGATAGCAGATTAGGATGTCTGCTTCTCGTAATGATTTTGAATTGACTGAAATTATATTCTCTTCAGGAAACGCTGATAAAGCTATCCGGGAATTGAGCTGGATTATTTAGTTTGCTTCATTAACTGCAAAGGTCGGGCTGCATCAGTAACTGCCTCGATTTTAATAGCATAGCTTGTCTTCTTGGCAATATCATCATCGGTAATAATATGGATATCCAAAAGGCCACCATTATCAAATCCGGTCTTCTGGTAATTCATCTCAGCCAAACTCAAACTCCACCCCTCCAGCCACAACATAAGCTTTTTACGCTGCTCATCTGTTCCCTGAAAATGAATTAAAACATTAATATCGCTTTCCGGTCCGGCTGTGGCATTTTTAGTACTTCCAAAAACATAAAAACCTTTAACTCCAAAACGATCGGGGGCAATCTGTGAGGCAATTTTTTCAGCCATCTGTAGTCGCCAAGCCCAGTGATTTCCCGATTGCTGTTCGCTATAATCTTCAATACTTTTCCGAAAAGGTGCTTCCTTTGAGGGTTTTGCTAAAATTCCAATCGCTTCATTAAGTTCGGCATTCATGAGCACTTTTAATATTTCACCATCGGTAGAAGCGGATACATCAATCAGCTGTACTGTATCTTTTAGCGATTCATATTTTGGCAAAACTTCAGAAAGGATATTATTTGAGCCTTTCAGGAATTTTTTATTGAATAATGTATTTTTTTCATCCGGATAAAGAGGCAGATAACGAATTCCTGCTTCTACTAAATCCTGGAAAAAATGTGTTCCAAAAGATAAATCAGGCGTGTAATTCCCTTTCTTCCAGGCAATCTCAATAAGCATAGCAGTATTGTTAATATCAGAATAAGTAACATTAACTCCTAGCTTAATATCGCCGCGGCTGCCCCAGCGTCCTGGCCCCATCAAAATAAATTGACGTTTAGGAAGAAGCTTGTTTAACCTGCCAACTGCTCGTCCGACAGAAAGCAGGGATGATTTATCCGATAGCTCGCTATAACTCTGCGGATCAACATATACGATGTGAGTAATATCCGGAATCTTTCCATTGGAAATGTAGCGATTGGCTGAAAACACTATCTTTTCTTTTGGGACATCCTTTGGAATTGGCGAAGGAAAGCTATCCTCCGAATAACTCTGCGGCCGGCATTGCAAAAGATAAAAGTTTTTCCCATCATGAGCAAATTCAATATCAACGGGAGTTTCAAACTTATCTTCCAAAAGCTTTAGAACGTTCCCTATCTGCTTGACAAAAGGAGTATCTGTGATTAGCCCCTCAAATGTTACCAACAGGTCATCCTTTTGATAATCTATGTTAAAGCCTATCGGTTTGCGAATATGATGACCATCAAAAATGGAAACTGCTTTACTGATGCCGGGAATCTGATCGCCGTACTGTTTTAATAAATCATTAATATCGATTGTTTCAAAAGTATTATTTTTCAGATTTACAACATCAATTTTCTTGGGAGAATATCGAACCACTTCATCAGTGGTAACATTAACCCGCAAGCCTGGCTGGCCGGGCGCTATTAAAACGGGATAATCATCAGCTACCCTGTCAACGGCTCGGGTTCCCAATCCGGGGACTAATCTGACTAAACCATCTTTCCGTTTTATTCTTGGCGACCAGCAAAACTCGTTTCTGCTAAAGGCAACTCCGGCAAAAGTAGGGAGGAAATAATCGCCGATTTTAGTTCCTACTACCTCTTGAATCATGATACCCATTTCTTCACTAAAATCAAGCAGCCCCCTCTCGGCTCGATACTCAATCGGATCAGGTCCAAAAACAGAGGCGTATACTTCAGCTATAGCGTCGGTTAATGCCTCGAGCCTTTGCTGCTTACTACCCTGATTAGAAATAAACAGGCTTTTATACTTGCCGGAAAACGCAGTCCCCATCCTGTCTTCCAATAAACTGGAACTCCGAACAATCAAAGGACAATCCTGAAATTCATCAAGAACCATCGCAAGGCTCTGAATGATATCCGGAGGGAAATGACAATTTTTAAATGATTGAACAATATGGGGATATTCAAAGCGAATCTGGTTAATATCTTTGTATTTTTGTTCTATAACTTCACCAAGGTTGTTATATTTTAAGAAATACAGCAATATATTCGATGTGATAAACCACGATCGGGGAATCTTGATATTACTAAGAATATCAGAAGAATCACCGGCCTTTTTAATTATCTGTTCAGCCAATAGTAAACCGGCGCTCTTACCGCCAAGCTGGCCGTGGCTTTCACCGGAATAGATAATATGATCGATTTTATCATGAATATCGTTGATAGTAAAAAAGTTTTTGGCAATATTAATATATTGCATCTGGCTGGAAAGAAGCCGTCGAACAAGAGCAATTTCAACCCCTTTTTTAGTAGCTGGAGGCAACTCAATTCCTTCGGGCGCAATAAAATGATAGCGGCGAACAGCATCAAAAATCTCAGCCAGTGATGAATTCTTGTTGGCTGCATAGGTTAAGAAATTCAGTTTATCCTGCTGTATCCATTTTTGAATCTGGGCAAGTATTTGATCATCATAAACATGCTTCTCGGCAATCTCATAGATTTTATTGCAAAACTCTTCTGATAAGACTAATTCTCTTTTTAGATGCGGCTGGTTATCCTCACCTAAAACTTCTTCTTTATATATATTTTGAATACTGGATTGTTGAAGCAACTGTACCGCCTCATCATATCCGCTCCAACTAAGAAAGTTTAGCATTTTTTGCGTAATGTTCAAATATAGATTTTTATCGGTTTGACGGAGCAGGTTTAAGACAACTCGCCATTCTATTGTTTTATTTTCGGCTATATGTTTTCTGACAGTTCGGTATTCCAAAGAAATCTGTTTCATTCTGTTTATCATCGTAAAATGACCTATCCGGTCGGCAATCATTTTAAGAATCTTGGTCTCTTCTTTAAGAAATGGGCTGTCATCAATGTTGGGCATTTCCTTAGTATAATAGACGCTGATTTTTCCAATTACCTGGTCATGAATGTTTATATCAGCGCTCTGTACCCAAGGGGTTTCTTTAAATCCCCGGGATTTATACTCGGAACCCTCAAGAACAATTTTTACCTGGCAAACATCGGAATATTGCCAGCCTGATGGAATAGATTCTATTGCTCCCCGGCAAACATCCTCTATGGCAACATCAGCTTTATTTATTATTTCTTCCAATCGATAAAGGCAGCTTAATTCCTTTTCCCTTTCTCGAAGGAAACGAATAATATCACTGGTATCTTTCTTCTGCTCATCCATGGCAAATTACTCCTCGCCCATTTCGGCCATCAACTTTTACCTGTAAAGGGGATTGGATTTCAACATATTTTATAAATTTATTTTCCGCATCTGTATTTTGGCAATTGAATCAAGCCAGCACTTTATGTACAATTGTTTCTCGTTACTTGTATTATCATACCGCATCTTTCCGGCTTAGTGCAGAAAGATGCGGCATCAAATTTAAATAAAATTATACCCAGCCACGGTCTTTGCAAGCCTGAGCAACGCGTCCAATAGCAATTACATAAGCGGCATCACGCATATAGAGATTTCTTTTTTTTGCCATTTCGCTAACCGCTAAAAAGGCTGACGTTATTTTAATATCAAGCTTGCTTAAAACCTCATCCTTTTCCCAGAAATAATTCATGTTGCTCTGAACCTGTTCGAAATAACTGCAGGTAACGCCTCCGGAATTACAAAGAAAATCAGGAATCAAGAAAATACCACGTTCTGCGATTACTTTATCAGCCTCAGGGGTTGTTGGTCCGTTGGCGCCCTCGGCGATAATTTTAACCTTTTTACTGATTTTATTAACATTATCTCCCGTTATCTGGTTTTCCAGAGCCGCTGGAATTAAAATATCAACATCCTGCTCAAGCCAGGCATCCCCGGGAAGTATTTCATAACCCTGTTCTTTAGCCTTAGCCTTATCTATTCCGCCAAAACGGTCAGTGATTTTCAGAAGAGCTTTTAAATCTACGCCATCGCTTTTTTTAAAGCTATATGAGGTTTGATCTTTTTGGTCCCAGCAAGAAACGCAAATCACCTTGCCTTGAAGCTGTTCATAGAGTTCAATTGCATATTGGGCAACATTACCAAAACCCTGAACGCTTGCGGTAGTATCTCCGGGCGGTAAATCTAATTCTTTTAAAGCTTCTCTGACATTAAAAATAACTCCATACCCCGTAGCTTCCGTGCGGCCAAGAGAACCGCCCATGCCAACCGGTTTTCCGGTAATTAATCCGGGAGATTTTTGCCCGTGAATGGTTTCATATTCATCGAGCATCCATAACATATGCTGAGCGCTAGTCATAACATCGGGAGCAGGCACATCAACATAGGGTCCTATATCTTTCGATAATTGCCGCACCCAAGCCCTGCATATCTGTTCTTGTTCCCTCATACTCAGATTATGGGGATCGCATATAACGCCGCCTTTACTTCCGCCCAATGGTATATCTACCACAGCGCATTTCCAGGTCATCCACATGGAAAGCGCCTTTACTGTATCTATTGTTTCCTGCGGGTGAAAACGGATACCGCCCTTGGCAGGTCCTCTGGCATCGTTGTGCTGAACTCTAAAACCGCGGAATACTTTCGTACTGCCATCATCCATCCTTACGGGGATGCTTAAATGGTATTCTCTTAACGGCTCTCTCAATAAAGCTCTTGTTGCTTCATCTAATTCCAGTCTGTCGGCTACTTTATCGAACTGAGTCTGAGCCATTTTGAATGGATTATATGCTTTGTTAGCCATTTGATTGATCCTTTCTAATAATAGGATTTAGAACAATTTCTAATACTATGTTTATAAAAAGTAGAGAAAAGCAAAATATTAAAATATCCCAACTTCAACCGGGACATGCAAATTTTACTTTTTTCATTAACAGCGTCTATCATTGCCTTTAAATTCTCCTCAATTAACAAAAAAGTATAATCTTTTCAATATTGCATGTCAAGATTGATTAGGCAATAGTTTCTCTAAATTATTATAAAGTAACGAAATCCATTGGATTTAACAGGCGAACCCGCCAAAACCTGTAAATCGCAGGAGCGCCCGCCTAAAGCGGATAGATATACAAGATGCCCTCACGCTCTACAGTATATATTATTTATGCCCTAATGCATTACTTGCTAACAACTTAAGGGGCGTTCAATTGAACGCCCCTATAGATAGATACTGTTTTTATTCTAAAACAAGCCGCAACTGAGTATGACCTGCTGATTAGACTTTTATTTTAGCAGCAGCATTTTCTTTGTCTGAGCAAACTCGCCTGCCTGTATTCTATAGAAATACATGCCGGATGAATTATTCCGGGCATTCCAGACAACCTGATGATAACCCGCCTGCTTGTTTCCATCAACAAGCTCGGCAACTTGTCGCCCAAGAATATCATATAATATGATGCTAACATAACCCGATTTTGGTAAACCATATTTAATAATTGCGATGTTATTAAACGGATTCGGATAAGACTGATATATAATATAATCATTGGGTACCAGTCTGTCGGCATCATCATCGATACCGGTCAGGTTAGCCGTAAATGTCCACACTTCCGACCAATCGCCCCAGCCGACGCCATTACCGGCTTTAGCACGCCAGTACCAATCATTGTCGTTGATGTAATCAGTGATGTCAATAGATGTTTCATTGCCATCAACAGCGAAGGATATAGCATCTATAAACAGCGTATCCTGGCACAAATCGATTTTAAATGAATCAACATGATTAATCTCATGCCAGATTAAGTATATCGGATCATCTAATAGCGTATCGCTATCGCAGGGGAATATCAATTCGGGAGACGGCGGCAAATATGATTCGCCAACGCCCAATATGCACGGGATAACAATTTCCGGGTTATCGGTGTCATTTACGGCAAGCAGAATATCCGACAGATGCTGACCGATATCAAGACCGGAAGCATCGAATGTAACATCGATAGCCATTGTTTCATCAGGCAGCACAATGCCTTTCATCGGGGAAACAGTCAGCCAGCTTATTGGCAGGCTTATTTTTACCGCCAAATCCGGCTCAATATAAGTTTCATTAAAAGCAACCAAAGTGGCTATGGAAGCGTCATTATTCTGAATGCCTACAGTGCCGCCATTAGCAGCGCCAACAATCTCATCATACTGGAAAAGAATGCTGCCATTATCATAAAGAATTATCTGAAATGTTAATGATGCGCTGGGATCGTTAGCAAGCGGCACATCAATATAGGAAATAACCAAGGAATTATCGGACGAGTAATAATACGCCTGTCCCCTTTCGTTGAAATTCAGATTATCCCAGAACGGAGCAACAAGATTTAGCGGTTCAATTCCATTAGTAGGCAAAGAACGATTGAATGAATTAGCCGCCGCGGATGTAAATGAAATAAACCCGTTGGTGCAGAATCTGAATGTTTCAAAAGTATTTCCATAAAATGGGAATTCAAAACCGATATCGAAAGGCCCAACATTGATATCATCATCAATATCGGTTATTTCAACTCCAACGTCTGAAATATCTACCCAATTGAATACAGGTCCGTTCGGCTCGCGCGAGTCTTTCCATGAATAGCCGAAATCATCAGGACCACCGAAATCCAAAAGTAAATTGTCATCGGAAGGCGAGTTGCTGTTTTTCTTGGAGATAGGTGTTGTTCTATCATGCCTCATTGTCAACGGTATAGCATTATCCGGAGACGATGAAAGCAAAAGCCCGTCTGATTCAATAGAAACATCAAACTCGAGTATGCCCTCGCCGCTGTTAGATAGCAGTATCGGAATAGTTGAAATCTCTCCCTGTTCGAGCGAAACATTAAACGATGACGGATTATAGCCAATATCCGGCAAAACATCAGCGCTCCACCCGTAGCCATGTATAACAACACCATCGATATACCAACCAGCGCGGTTTCCGAAATTATCTGAACCAAAACGGAACTTGGCAATAATCGTTTCGCCGATATAACCGGATAAATCTATATGGCAATATCTCCAGTTCGTTATTATACCGGAGAAACCGGGTTCGCCGTCAAGACCGGTTATGTTTGCAGCGGCATAACCGCCTTCCGGCTCGGCTATTTCCCAAGTCCAACCGCCATCAGATGAAATTGATATATTCCCGCCATCAGCTTGCTGGGTTTCGTACCATTGATAAAATGAAAGAAAAGCTAGAGAATCGCTGATTGAGTAGTATGGAGTATACAACGCGCAATCGGTATTGTTGGGATAATCGCCATCCAAAACAGTAGCCCAAACATTATCGCCATGATAGGCATAATCCGGGCCAGAGGTTGGTGAACCCCATTCCCAAATATCATCACCCTGCCAACCAGCTCCGTCAACTTCGAATGATTCGAGACTTTGAAGCGTAAAACCCAGACTTGTTGTATAGCCGCTCTCAGCTTCAATGACCAGATTAAACGCAACCGAATAGCCAGTAGGAAAATCAGAGCTGGCAGTTACAATAAATGGCTCATCAGTATTATTTGAACTGCCGCCGGAGGGGCTTAAATCGCCAAAGGCACTGCTATTATTTGCAAGGCTAACATACTCATCATCCTCAGACAAAACGCCGGTTACATTATAAGCCTCAGCAGAACCTTTATTTATAATAGCAACAATTACTTCAACCGTTTCACCTGCATCAAGCATACCATTATTATTACCTGAGGCGTCATTTATATCGACAAGAGTAAGTTCTACATTAGGAGCATGGGTAGTTAGATTAAAAAAACTTGTCCAGGTGTCGCGGGCATTTCCGGTAATCTCCAGTTCAAATGGGACAATATGCCCATCAGGAGTAAAATTAGATACCTCGAAAGCATAAGCGTCATCTATATTCAATGTACCGCTGTTGCCGCTTATTGTGCCGAAGGTTTCGGCAGCATCAGTAATCGCAATGAACGTATCGACTGAGCTTAAAGAGGCTGCTACGCTATATGCGGGGTCAAGCCCGGGATTAATCAACTGCATCCCAAGCAGGATATTTTCACCGAAATCAATAAGATTGTTGTTATTGCCGTCGGCATCGTTAATGAAGCAAGTATCATAAAAAACAATCGGCTCTTGAGGAGCTATCACCACGATAGTATCAATATACGGTTTATAATTATGAGCTGAAGCGGTTAAAATAATTCCGCCAAGAGATTGCGGTAGAATAGGCAAACTAACAGTTCCGGAGGAGGCAGTGCCTACTGAATATACTTCATCGCCTTTCCATAGGCAAACCATAGCGTTATACGGCAAACCCGAAACCATAAAATCGGAGCCGCCTATATATGTAGAGTCAGCAAACATCGGATTCATAGTAAGCGGATTTTCGGTAAATATATCTAATGCGGGGTCGCCGATTGAGTTTATTCCGTAATTGAGCCACCTCATGATGCCATCTCCGCATTCGGGGACTTTAGAGGCTTTATGAGCAGCCGCAACAGCTCCCATCCAGTAGGGATAACCCTCAGGTATTCCAATAGATTCGCCGGTGAAAAGATAATGGAAGAAAGCATCCGCATACTGAAAGGAAGCGCCATGCTGTTGATACGGCGGGCCGGGAAAGCCCCAGCCATATCTGCTGCAAGCCTGAAAGCCTACCGCTCCGCCGTTGCCGTTGCGGATAAATCCTTCCGACAGACAGGGGTCATTATGGTAGCTTCCATCGCAATCAAAAGCATTCACGATACATGATATCGAATAAACAATTCCTTGCTCATCGCTGTTGGTCAGCGAAAGCGCATGACCGCTATTGAAGCCGTTGCCGGTTTCCGTTGACCAACCAGTCTGCCAGCCATGGGTTGCCATAAAGAAGAAACTGTAGCCGTCGCTCAGCACATCAATCATATTGGCGGCAGAAACCTGGTAGCTGGGTCCGCCGAAATCCGTATTGGTGTCATAAAAGCGTTTTCTGGCATGAAGCGGCCAGACTGGAGCAACATAGTTGTTCCAGAGGTTTTCGCATTTTGCCTCAGCATCTCCCGAATTCCATAATAATACACCGCATAAAAGCATGGGATCGACAAAGCTGTTATCCGGAGGATTTTTAATATAATTTATGGTTTTATTAACGAAATTATCCGCTTGATAGCTCGCGCGGATAGGAGCGCGGGAAATGAAAACCTCAGGATAAAGATCAATACCGTCAGAATATTCGCCTACTTGAGTATCGCCATCGGAATTCCAGTCGAATCGGTTATCGAAACAGGCATAGAACAGGTCGGTGGGCATAGTATTATCGGTATTGCTGCCGCCATCAGCCAGGCAGTTCTGGTCAGGAACAACAGTATCATCGCCGCCTAACAGGACGAACATTGTTCCCTTGTTTACTGCATAATCATAGATACAGGTTTTTATTTTAAGCTGAGTAGTAGCTCCTTCGTAATTACTGATAATATCCGACATGGTGATAATCTCAGCCGGAAAGCCTGATTGAGTGTGCCAATCTGCTAACGGCCGGTAAGATGCAACAAGATCGTCTTCGGCAATTATCAGGTATTTCACATCATTGGGGTCAATCGGAGAAAGAACTACAGGCTGAAATCGAACATCCGCTGGATTATCCACCATCTTTGAAACAACTGTTCCAATTTCAATTGATGGTGAAAAAGGCGTAAAGACTGCCGAATAATCTACCTCAATTTCCAATTTCTGAAGCAGTTCGAGGCGACCTGAAACCGGATAGTATCTCAAAGGATAGATTATATATCCTGCTAATGAATAGCCGCGCATCTGGCCGCCGCCGCTGAAAAACATGGGACTTGGCGGATAGGGGTTGTCGGATGAGTAGATTGCGTTATTACGTACAATTTCAGGCAAAGGTCCCTTGTATGATATCGGAACCTGTGTTGGCGCCGGTTTGATATTATATTCGCCGGGAAGCTCAATCCAGCTTTCGCTGATAATTCTGATATTATCAGCCTTAGTGCCAAACGGCAATACAATATGCCCCGATTTTGACGGAATAAATGGCTCGCCCGGAATGCCGGTTAAGTCGCAGCCTTCAATTTCCAGCAGATCGCCATATTGATCGCTTGTTGGCTGAATCATATTCTGGTCGAATGCAAACTCATACGAATTCGCCCAGACTCCTGCCGCCGATGCTATAACAAACATCGAAACTAAAATCGCCCTCATTAAACATCTCATGACTATTACTCCCTTAAGTCTTCTTTATATCTCACGGCAACTGCCTTTAAACAGGTCTGAAAGTGAAGTACTGCTAAAAAGGCGCTTACAATAAGATAATAAAATCATAAAATAAATCAACTTGTAAAATCTATTATTATTTTTGGAAATTCTGTTATTGCAGATAAAAACCAGCAGGTCTGTTTCCGAGATATTAATAACTTCAAAAACCAAAACAACAACCTCATGGAACAAAGAAAACTCTAATATAAATATTATCGTCATTCCTGCATATATAGTAATAAATAAAACAGCTTAAAATCAATGATTTTTTGATATCGCTATATTGTGTAGCCAAACTGGTTAGTACTTGCTTGCAAAAATCAGTTTAACATGATTTGGTTTTGATAATGAAAAGCCATTAGATTATTATAAATAATAGCAATAGGTTACCAAGCAGAGCTTGGTAACCAGGAAAAAATACAGGAGAGTCATTGCGAGGAGCAGAGCGACGTGGCAATCTCGTTGTTGCTGTGCTGATTATAAGCATTGAGATTGCCGCGCTCCCTTTGGTCTCCGCCTAAGGCGGAGCAATGACAGATTGGCATGCTGTTGCATTACCCTATAGAGTTTATGAATTATCCGGATTAGACTAACTACAAACTGACACACAAAAGGGCGTCCGTTTTAGGCGGACACCCTTACTCTCAATTAGATTATTATCTTATAATATTATTTTTTCACAACGCCAATATTTCTATCGATACCGGCTTTCAAAGCGGCATCAATACGCGCTTTCGACTCTTCAAGGTGTGCTTTAGTGATTATGTCTAATGTGGGAACAGTAATAGCCTTAGCAATAGCTCTCTGGAGGATTTTCAGGTCGTTCCTGGCTAATGTTCTGGCATCCTCAGGTATACCGGCCTGCTTTTGCAAAACCATGCCGATTGCTTTATCCAGATGATAACGCTGGAGTCGCCTTCTGAAACTATTGATATTCTTACCGCTGACAATTTCTGGAGACCAAACAGCCCGTCGTAAATCGGTGAACATATCAGTCATAGTATAAATTTCCTGACCTTTTTCATAGTGAAGGACTATGTCTTGTAGTCTCGATAAAGCGATTGGATTATATAGGCGGTCTATCGCTATTTTTTGGCAGGAAAATACTCTGTCATGAATAGGGTAATCCAAACGCTTAATTTTGCCGGCAGACCATTTGAAATCCTCAAGCCTTTCGGGCTGAAGCTTATTCAATAGCGATGCCGGGAAACTAAACACATCCGGCGCAAACAGATGTTCTTTTAGAAACTGCATAGCCTCTTTTTGCTTTGATGCTGGTACCGGCTCAAAGGGAAGTGTGTTTTCCGAATCGCCAACATGATAATTATTATGATAGATGCCGCCGATAAATTTGGGAATCAGACGAGCAATATAATAATACGGACTCCAACCGCGGTTAAAAGCCGTTAACATTTTCTGATATCGATTGCCGGGGTTTTCAAATTTCTCCTCTATTTTATCCCAAAGCTCCGTAGATAGAGATATTTCATCCAAAAGGTATGCCATCGGATCAGAACTTAAATCAAACATATTACAAAGCGGGTCGATTGATGTCATGGAATTGCCGAACACGTCCTCATCGGTGGCATAAATCAGAAGCGGGTCGGTGCAGCGGGAAGCGATTTTCTCAAGTTCAGGCAGTTCATCCTCAGGAGTTGCGGCATCAATAGGTTTGTAGCCATATTCGATTGCCCAAAAATCATATGTGCCGGGTATGGAATGGAAAAACTCGCCCTGCTTGGTTCCCTCGGGAGCGATATTGGCGGGATTGTAATCCATAACCGAACCGGTTACACCAAGCTTTTGCGTTCGGGTTTTATCATGCCGCTGTTCATTGGTATTGATAGTCGAGGCTTTGAAATTATGACGAAGGCCTAAAGTGTGCCCAACCTCATGCACAACAAGATCGACTATATATGCCTGCACAAATTCCTTTGTTGTTTCGTTTTCATCATCAAAATCGCTGCGAGCGTTTAGAATATTCATGGCAAAGGAGGCATCCTTGGCGGACTCCTGGGCATAATTGCAGCGGCGATGGTTAGAAAATATGCCGTCATTATAGAAATCGGGTTCAGCTGTTTCGCTAACCAACGGGTCGATATAATATTCTGACTTGATATACATCCAGCGAATAAAATCGACACAAATTCTGACATCGGCATCATATATCTGGCCTGTATACGGATTAGTATGTGATGGTCCCACCGCATAACTTCTGCCGGGAAATACCACCCATTGAATAGTACTGTATCTCGCATCGGCAGGGTCCCAACTGGCAGTATCAGACATCTGCTTAACTACGATAGCATCTTTAAAGCCAATTTTCTCGAACGCCTTATTCCACAGAAGCACTCCCTTTCTTACATATGGCCGATACTCTTCGGGAATAGTATTTCCCAGCCAATATACTATCGGTTTCACGGGCTTCGAAAGCGCCGAATCGGGATAGGCTTTTTCTAGATGCCAGCGGTTGATATAGCGAACATACGGCGTCTCTTTATCCAATTGATTATAATCCTGATAAAGCGTCTGGAAATACCCGATGCGGTCATCGGCAAAGCGCGGCTTATAACCGGTATCAATCAATGCCGACAGTGAAAAATGATAGGTGTGAAGCATACTGTATGAGCTGGGGAATGTCTGAGCATCATTGGGCTTTTTGGTTTCAAAATGATAGACAGCGTCGATTTCACTGTTTAGCGGGAAAGATTTAATTTCCCCGAAATAGCTGTTGTCTTTATCGAAAGTGTATTCCAGCTTGCCTTTTTTCCCAAGATAATAACTGATATTGCTTATATCCTGAATGAAGAAAGCCGAGGGGTCGACTAAGACCGTCTTAGTCTCTTTTTCGGGTTCCGATTCGATTTTGGCAATTCCGAAAATCGAATTGCTAACACCTCTTTCGATAGCTCGAGACAGCGTTGAAGAAGTATCGGCTCTGAACCGCAAATTTTTCTGAATCATATGAATATTTTTTCCGATTCGCTTAAACTCGAATGGAAACTCTCCTATATCGGCGCCATTGTCATAATAAGTGCCATCGCCGGCAGAACGAGTGATATTACACATATAAGTTTGCTCAAATTGATCAGGCTTTATCTCCATATAAACTTTGCCTTCATCGGCTTTAGTATAAAATGTGAAAAAACCATCGATTTTTTTATAATCCTTGATTACTTCCTCGAACGCTTTGCCATTCTCTTTTTTCTTGTCATTGTCTTTTTTCTTTTTAGCCTCAAGCTCGCCGGCAGGTATTAGCGCAATTAAGACAGACAGCAGGATTAGAAGCAATTTAGCGGGTTTAAACATACAACCTCCATGTATTTGAAATATGTTGAATTGTTAAATTAGATTCGATAAAATGAATTGTCATAATGCTAAATAGAATAATATTATCTTTATAATAAAGCAATTAAAATATTCTCTTGCATATTTGAGCCTGTGATTTTAAATTGGGGGGTCATATTAGCGGAGGAATTAATGGGTTTTTTAGCATTTTTTGCGCAACGGTTTATTGCGGGAGAGACAGTGGAAAGCGCCATTACGGCGGTAAACCAACTTAACGCATCGGGCATGACAGCGACTCTGGATATTCTTGGAGAGAATGTCAAATCACAGGAGCAAGCGATACGGACGGCTGATAAATATATTAGCATGCTTCAGACTATTGCCGATACCGGCATCAATTCGAACATATCGATAAAGCTTACTCAAATGGGGTTGGATATATCCGACCAGTTTTGCTATGATAACGTCAGCCGGATATTAGACAAAGCTGACAAGCTGAACATTTTTGTTCGGGTTGATATGGAAGGTTCTGATTACACCGAAAGGACTCTTCAGCTTGTATTCAAATGGTATGAGAAATACAAGAACATGGGCATAGTAATTCAATGCTCTCTTTATCGCTCTGAGAAAGATATAGAGGAGTTGAATAAACGTAAAATAACGGTAAGACTATGCAAAGGAGCATATAAAGAGCCGAAAACAGTTGCTTTCGTATCCAAAGATGAGGTTAACGCCAATTTTATAAAGCTGACCGAAATGCTTATTAAGGATGGCGTTTATCCCGCTATTGCCAGCCATGACAGCGTCATGCTAAAAGCCGGTTTGGATTTAGCTGAAAAATATGGCAGAGGCAAAGATGATTTTGAATTTCAGATGCTTTATGGGATCAACCGTTCGGCTCAACGCGAGTTAGTGGAGCAAGGTTACCGGGTAAGGGTTTATACGCCATTTGGTAATCACTGGCTGCCGTATTATTTAAGACGGATGCGCGAACGCAAAGAAAACGTGCTGTTTATATTAAAGCATCTGTTTAAGGATTAATTATATCAGTAAACGCGTAGGGGCGTCATATACCCTGAGAGATTAGCTATTCGATAGAGATTTCGGTATTTTTATTACATTCAGGGAATAAGTCAATTAGAATAATTTCAAGTTTATACAATCTTGCTAGTATAATATATTGATTTACCATTAGCGAAGATGCTACTTTTATATATCCGCTTTTTCCTGCGCCTTTATAATCATGATTTCTCATACAAATATATAATTTTTTTACTCGAGAATCCAGCAAAGCTTTCAGAACATCTTTAAAAAATTCAGAAAATGCATCAGATAAGCTTATTTCGAAAGCAGTTCCGGTATCCAAATCTAAAATATCAAATGCTTGTAGTTTTGAAGAGTCGATTTTTGTTTCTTTACTTTCATTTAATGCATCAAACCTTAAAGTCATTCCTTCAGCTACAGGTGCTTCAACATTAACTCTGGTTTTAAATCTTTCCTTGATTATTTCTTGTAATTTTTTTGTAGTTCTAGATGTCTTAGCTTCATCTCTATAATCTTCCAATAAATCTATTTGTTTTAGCCATTATTTTTTGTAGGAAGCAAAATGATATCCTCTTCTATTTGTTTTAATCTTAAAAATCTGATAAAAGAATTTTTTTATTTCATTTAATATTTCTTCTTCTGGTTTCATTTTACCAATCTATCTCTTTAAAACCATTCATGGCAAATTCTTTTCCGCAATTAGAACATCTAATTAATTCAATATATTCTGAATCTGGAAGACAAACAAGAATGTTTTTTTCGTCAAAAAAACCTTCATACATCTTATCTGCATGAATTATAAATTTGTTATTCCCACATTCACAACAATTTTTATAATAATCCATATTATTTTACCTCCTATTTATATTTATTTAAACTATATTAAATTCAAACTTTAAATTGAAACCTTAATATTCACTATCACCTTTTCCTATTGCTTTTAAAGTTCTTATTATCTCCTTATCACCTTGTTTCATCTTATACGTTTTTCGTCTTAAGAATATTATTGATATTTAATTTCTCTCATCCCTTAATATTCGCCAATGGCAGAAAATGCGCCACCTTTTTCGATATCCCCAGATTGTGAACAGCATCGACAACCATATCAACATCCTTATAGGCAAAACCAGCCTCCTCAGCCAAGCCTTTCATCGAGGCGGCTCTTACTGTTATGCCCTGTTTCGTCATCTGGTCTTTAAGCTCATGGCCGCGTATTTTCCGCTTGGCGGCGGCCCGCGACATAAGCCGCCCGGCGCCATGAATAGTACTGCCAAAAGTGATATTCTCAGCTTGTTTTGTGCCCACAAGCAGATACGAACCCGACTGCATTGAGCCGCCAACCAGCACCGGTTGCCCTAAAGGGCGATATTTTTCAGGCAGATCTTTATTGCCGGGGCCAAAAGCGCGAGTGGCGCCTTTGCGATGGACAATCAATTCCTCTAGTCCTTGGCCGGTATCATATTTTTCAATCTTGGCGATATTGTGGGCGACATCATAAATAAGATTCATTCCGAGTTCCTCAGCCGACTTGCCTAATATCTTTGCAAAGCCTTCTCTTACTCTATGCATAATCACCTGACGGTTGACAAATGCTGTATTGGCGGCGGCAGCCATGGCGCTGTAGTATGCCTGCCCTTCCAGCGAATCGAATGGGGCGCAGGCAAGCTCGCGGTCGTTGGTGCGGATGCCATACTTTTTCATCGCCGCGCCGAAACTCTTAAGGTAATCCGTGCCTATCTGATGTCCGAAACCGCGCGAGCCGCAGTGTATCATAACAGTAATCTGGCCAGGCTGGTCGATTCCCAAAGCCGAGGCAACAGATTTATCGCATTGCTCATCGAAAGTAACTTTCTGCAGTTCTAGATAATGATTGCCCGAACCGAGAGTGCCGACCTGATCCAAGCCGCGTGTTTTAGCCTTATCGGAGACATTATCGGGATTTGCGCCGGGGATTTTGCCATTCTGCTCGGTGAATTCAATATCGCTATCCCAGGCATAGCCCTTTTTCAGACACCAGGATGATCCCTCTACCATAAGCTTATCAAATTCAGTCCGGTTCAGCTTTATGATGCCCTTGCAGCCAACTCCGCTGGGCACAAGCTGATATAGCAGGTCAATCAGTTCCGTAATCTTGGGCTTAATTTCTTTTTCGGTGAGATTGGTTCTTATCAATCGGACGCCGCAGTTGATGTCAAAGCCGATACCGCCGGGCGAGATAACGCCGGTCTTGGTACTGAATGCCGCCACGCCGCCAATCGGAAAGCCATACCCGCGATGGCCATCCGGCATGCAGAGCGCATAACGCCGTATGCCCGGCAGGCAGGCAACATTGGTTATCTGCTCGATAACGCCCTCATCAAGGTTATCAAGCAGTTTTTTCGAGGTGATTAAACGCGCGGGGACTTTCATCCCTTGCTTTGACCCTTTGGGAATCTCCCAGGTGTAGTCGTCAATTTTAATTTTTTCCATATTATCCCCTATTCCATATTAATCATTTAATAGTAGGAGCTTTCCAGACCCGATATTTTCCAGCATTGCTAATGTTATTCCGCCCTCAGGATGTCATTCGCTTAGGCTCATTTCCATCCTGAGGGATGTGAAATTTGACGCGTAGGGGCGTATTGCATACGCCCTCTTCTGTTATGCCTCAGGATGGAAGGACATCTCAAACGGACGATATCCTGAGACCGAACTGCTTTGCATGCGCCCACTCTGGTTACCAAGCGGCGCTTGGTAACCAGAGTAAAGCGGCGCTTGGTAACCAGAGTAATTGGTAACTTGAGTAATTCTCATCATCTTACAAATCCAATATCACATGACCGCTATAGCCGCTGTTGGTTTTCCTCACGCTCAATTTATGATATGTAACTGCTTTTACATCGGTTCTCAAATCATGTTTTTTAATGTCGATATACTCACCGGTTGCTTTGCATTTAAGCTTATAATTACCGCATGCCTCAGGATGGAAGGACGCCTCAAGCGGACGACATCCTGAGTCCGAATTACCGCTTATCTCGATATCGAATTGCTTGAAAAATATCTTCTCTACATCTTTTATATAGATTAACTCCGCCAAAAAGGCAAACAGTAAATCCTCGACAGTCTCGGCATCAACAGCGAACTCGACTGTCTCTTTCGGTTCCACCTTTGCGGTATCGGTCATCGCCTCGAAAGACGCTATGCCGCAGACCGCGAACAGTTCCTCAAGCGAATCGCCATAAGCCTCGAACTCGAAATCGGCGAAGGCGCCTGCCTCGATTATTTTGTATTTGGGTTGTTTGTGCATCATGGTTTATTTATTGCGCCGTCAATTGTCGGGTTTCCTCCTTTGATCGGAACCCGACCTGCTTTGTTAATCAATGATATCAGCTATCAGACTATATTTCAGCTTAATTTCTTTTATATGCTTATCGTGGCGACGTATATTAATTATTGATCTTATTATAAGATAGAGGCCTAAAATGACCAAAGAAACATTTATTATCATCAAAGGCACAAATAGATGCATTATATGAGCAGCGTCATAATATTTGGAGGTAGCTATCAAAAAACTAAGCACTGATATGGGTATTGCAAACATGGCAATTCCGGTGCGCAAAGATGCCAATGAAGTTCTCTTTTCTGCCAAAAGTAATTGAACCTCATTAATAATGATACTTTTAGGCTTATGCTTGTCTTCCTGAACGTCTTTTGATTTTAAACTCAACGGGTTTTCATTTAAATCCATAGTACTCGTCTCTGATTTATTTTCCATTTTATCTATCCTTTATATGCCTCGGGATAGAAGGACTCCTTAAACGGACAACATCCTGAGGCGGAATTGTATCTCTACAGACTGTCGGGTTTCTCCCCGCCGCGGTCCGCCATAGGCGGAGAATCCGACCTGTTTTCTTTAATAAGCGCCTTTTCTTTCATTATTGCTAACACATTAGAGGGTTCATTTGTTTCCGAAGCATTTCCGGGAACCGTAACAAGATTTTCGCAATGAGGGCAGTATAGTTCATCAAAAGGCAACAAAAATCCCGCGATAATGAGCTTACCGCATTTAGCGCAATCAAATTTTAATCCCATTTTATCTCCTGCATTCCTGTTTCCTCATGCTTTACGCCAGCAAATTGATGAGTTCATATTTTCATCCTGATATATTCATCCTATATGCTACCCTAAATAGGCAGAAGTCAAAGACTTCTTCCCTACTTTGCTGTTTTATATTCTACTACGCCGTACCCCACCAAATTGATGGGTTTAAATTTTCGTTCTGATATTTCAATCCTATATGCTACCCCAAGCAGGCAGGAGTCGGGGACTCCTGCCCTACTTTGCTATTGCTAATAAGTTCTTTTAATATCCAACGGCAAATCAATATTTGAAGTATCCAATCTGTACCATGAACCCGTTGCAGCATCCACTATTACAGGTAAAAGTCCACATAGAACATCAAGAACAATTATACCTCCCGATACACGATTTGCTATCGAATATGTTTTGTCTTCATACCCATCTTTTTTGAAAGTAACAATATAGGAATCATTAGTTTTTAGTTTTAGATGAATTGGCGTTTTCCCCATGTTATTCCCATTTATTATTACCGTTGCACCCTCAGGGTCAGTGTTCATGCTAATATTTTGGCCGGAACCTAAAAATATTGCACCGCATCCGTTTAAAACTAATAGTATTAATGTTAGCACTACAAACTTCTTCATTTTCTACCTTTCTTTTAAAAGTTCGCTGTGATATTTAATTTATAACTATAATATATAATTTCTTATGACAGAACCTGTCAGTAATAATTAAATATTTCTTATTAATATTACGCTTCATTAGTATTAGGTTGGGTTATCCGCCTAAGGCGGACCTCAGCGGGTGAGAAACCCGACACCCCTCTACCCCTCAAATACTCCAATTTATCAAAAAAATACATCCATTTCCTCCCTTTAAGACTTTAATAAATATAGCCTAATGTCCTTATAATATCAATGCCTTTTATTATTCGTGGTTGGCGTACGAGGGCGTATGCAATACGCCCCTACGAGAAACTGACGTACACCAACTACATCAAATTATCGTTTAAATGCGGTTTGATATACTGCGAGAGCCTCGATTGTTCGATATCAGGGCAAACACCGCGACATCTTTGACGCCGGCGGCATACAGCGCCTTGGCGCACTCACAGCAAGTGGCGCCGGTGGTTACTATGTCATCAATCAAAAGCACACGTCTCCCCTTAAGATTGGCAGAGTCATCAACGGCAAAAGCATCGGCGATGTTTGTCCATCTTTCGCTGGCGCTAAGATTAGCCTGCAGTTCCGTCTTTTTGACCTTCCTTAATATGTCATACTCAACCGGAATAGCCAGCCTTTCCGAAACATCCTCGGCAATTATATGAGTCTGATTAAAGCCCCGATTGTTAATGTCTTTTTTTAACATCGGCACCGGTATAATGTAATCGAAGCTTATCCCCTGCATTCTATTATATAATTTATCCATAGCGATTTTGGTTAGATATCGTCCAAGCTCATTATGACCATCGAATTTGAATTGATGTATCAGTTCCCTGACGACATCCGCATATAGCCCCCAGTAATACATGCGCGGCACATTAAATTTCTTCTCAACTCGACACCGGCAGGCAATACCCTCCGGACATTTGCATATCAGGCAGACTGCGCCATCGCCGGAGAAATCCAGATGTTTGCGGCAATCATCACATAAAGGATTATGCGGGTTCTCCATATATTCATGGCAGCCCGGACATGCGGGGGCAGAAATGAAAGCAAATATCTCATCCAAGCAATAGCTTGTTTTTTCACGCAGGCTGTTCAGCAGGTTTTTCATTTTTTCGCTTCAGATAAATAAACCATATAATCGCTATGATGATTAAACATATACACAGGAATTGATTCCTTGTAAAGTTTATATCGCCTATAGAGGCGAATATCATGGAATCCTCATAATATCTGATAAAATCGATGATAAACCGCCAGCCGCTATATAACATCACCGCCAGCCAGAATGTGAAGCCGTGAAAAGTCTTTTTCCGTTCCAAAAGCAGAATCAGGCCGAATAGTATAAATCCCGCCGCAGAGGAGAATAATTGGGTAGGCCAAATTGCAGCATCGGGAAAAACCCAGCCAGCCATAGAATCAGGCGGAAACACTACGCCGCAGCTGCATTCTGTCGGTACTCCGAAACAGCAGCCATTGAAGAAACAGCCTATCCTCGTAATGCCCAAACCAAGGAAAAATGCTGGCGCCATCGAATCGAGAAGCGGCCAGGGCAGCATCCTTTTAATGATAAAAAATACCATTACCGCTATAATAGCCAGCACAATACCGCCCATCATCGACAAACCGGCAATGCCGACCTCGCCTGATGATTGGAAAGGATTGACGGCATCAAGCCAGTGTCCGGTAAATTCCTCGACATGATAGACGACATAAAACAGGCGCGAACCGATTATGGCAGCGACTAAGATTATAAAGCTTAAATCTATCATCACCTGGCTGTCAAGCCCTGATTTTTTTGCCCTTGCTGCTGCGACCCAAACTCCGACAAAGAAGGAAATCGCTAAAGCCAAACCATAGACTTTTATATGTATCGGGCCTAAACTAAAAAGATCTGGATGCATATTTAATACTCCTGCCAATCACGGTTAATAGCTAATAATAAGCCAATAGCGCTCCAGAAAAACAGCATCGATGAACCGCCATAGCTAACAAACGGCAAAGGCAAACCGGTTACCGGCATCAAGCCAAGTGTCATGCCGATATTGATTATTGTCTGAAAAAGAACCGCCGATATTAAGCCTCCGGCGACATAGCTGTAAAATGTATTTCTCACTTTGTAAGCTATCATAAAGCCTCTAATAATCAATGCCGCAAATAATATAATTACAATAACGCAGCCGACAAAACCCATTTCTTCGCCAATTACAGAATATATAAAATCGGTATGCTGAGCGGGAAGATAATTAAGCTTTGTCTGCGTGCTCTCGATAAAACCCTTGCCCCAAAAACCACCTGAACCGATAGCGATTTTCGATTGGATAATCTGATAGCCGGCGCCTGCGGGATCCTGGCCAGGGTCAAGGAAAGTCAATATTCTCAGGCGCTGATATTCATGAAGACGATTCCATAAAATTGGCGTTATCATTCCCAAAGATAAATTCAGCGTAAAATAAATTAAGCTCGGTAATAATTTGGGCCGCACCATATAAAGCAAGAATAAAAACGCTACGAAAAATATCGCCCACGACAGCCAGTGGAAAGCGGTAACAATACTTATAACCGGTGATATAACCATCAGTATTCGCGAAATAGGTGCGCCTGTCCAGATAAGCAAGCCGAAAAATATTGCTATACCCACAAGCGAACTGCCGAGGTCGGGCTGTTTGATAACCAGCAAAGTAGGGATAGCAACAATAATCATACCCGCAAATATAGTAGAGAATTTCTGTTGTTTCGCCCGTCTGTATGCCAGAAACCTTGCCAAAGCTAAGCATAACGCCATTTTCATGAATTCAACCGGCTGAATAGCTATATCGCCAATCTGAAACCAGCGAGCGGTTCCGGATTTGGAAAATACTAATACCAAAATGAGCAAGGCAACAGCTATGGCATAATAAACATAAGCCATAGCCTCATGAACCCGAAGCGGAATAAAATATATTATGATAGCCGTTATAATACCTGCGGCAAGCCATATTATCTGTTTCTGATAGTAAGACAATCCTGCCTGAGCGGCAAAATGATGCGTGGCGCTGTATATAAAAGCTATGCCGATAAGCGATAACAGCAGCGCTGACCCTAATAATACATAATCTATATCCAATTTATTCATAATGACGCTTGTTTTATATTTTCACCAAGGAAATAATATTTCAAGATCTTTTTAGCTAATGGAGCGGCTTCAGAACTTCCATGACCGGCGTTTTCAACAATAACGGCTATGACAATTTCCGGGTTTTCGACAGGCGCAAAACATACAAACCAGGCATGTTCGTTGCCATGAGGATTTTGAGCAGTGCCGGTTTTGCCCGCCACCGGTATACCCGGCAGACTTACAAAGCGCGCGGTGCCATGCTGTTCGCTGGCAACGCCGTGTAAAGCATCAACAATGATTTGGAAATTCTCTTTATTAACCGGCAGCTTGCCGACAATCTCAGGTTTACAAATAATCGTATCGCCTTCATAAGTAATAATTTTATTAAGAATTCGAGGTTTATATATAATACCCTCGTTGGAAATTGCCGCATATAATACAGCCATCTGTAAAGGCGTAACTAAAATTTCACCCTGACCGATAGCGAGATTATTCATAAAGTATTTTGTCCACCCTCTAACGCCATAGCGCTTATCAAAATAAGCGGACGTGGGACATATACCGGCTTTTTCGCCAGGGATGTCGATGCCGGTTAATTCACCCAGCCGGCATAAAGGCATAAACTGGTCCCATAATTCCATACCGCAAGCAAGTCCAAGCTGGTAAAAATAAATATTGCATGATTGAACAATGGCATCATGAAGTTCAAGTTTTCCATGCCCGCGTTCGAGCCAGCATTTGAAAATCCTGTTGCCGAATTTTTTCTGGCCGCGGCAAGGATCGAATTCTTTTTCCATATCAACTTTATCGAAATGTAAAGCCATCAAGGCGGTAAATGGTTTGAATGTGGAACCGGGCGTATAAATCCCTTGAATAGCGCGGTTTAGCAGCGGATAAGTAGAATCGGCCATGATTTCTGCCCATTTCTCGGTCGGGACTACACCCGAAAACAGATTGGCATCAAATTTTGGACTTGAAGCTAAAGCTAACACGCCTCCATTATTAACATTCAAGACGACAATAGAACCCTGTCCTTTGGCAGCAAGAATAGACTCGGCAAGTTTTTGCATCTGCCAATCGATGTTTAACTGAAGCGTAGCTCCTTTTTGGGGCGATATATCCTCTCTTTCGGAGTATTTTCCCAGCACTCTGCCTCGTGCGGTTACCTCAAGATATGATATGCCGTCGAAGCCCTTAAGATAGTAGTTATAAAATCTTTCCAGCCCTTTTTTGCCGATAATCTCGCCCTTTGAATATTTATTATTAGCTTCAATCTCATTTTCAGATACTTCTCCAACATAGCCATATACATGACTGCCAAAACCATTTTCGGGATAAAGCCTTGTTGGCTCAACCCGAAATACCACTCCGGGAACATCAAGCGAATGTTCCTCAAGTATGCTTATTGTTTTAAAATCAACATCCCGTTTAAGACGAATCGGTTGAAATTTCCCTTTCCAGCCTGCCGAAATAATCTTCTTCAGATAGCTTTCATCCATTTGAAGCATACTGGCAAGGATCGCCGATTCTTCATCGATATTGGGAACCTCATAAGGCACAAGATAAATCGTATATGACGGTCTGTTCTGGACGATAATATTATTGTTGCGGTCGATTATCTCTCCTCTGGGCGCTTTTATAGGCACGATACGCACGCTATTATCAATTGAAGCCTTACGGTATTTAGCGGAGGCAAAAACCTGAAGCGAAAATAGTTTTATAAACATCACTATACAGCAAAAAAGTATAATTGCAAGACTAAGCCGTAAGCTATACTTGCGGGTTGCAGTATGATAAACCATTAAATCAGTTTCCTTAATATATGACGATATCTGATAATTATAAAAACAATAATTCCCGCAATAGCGGTGTTGATGCTTGCGAACAAAATTGTTGTTATCATATAAGAAAAGTTGATAATAAATAAATCAAAATTTGTAAACAGCTGATAGAAGAAGTTATATACGAAAATAGAACATATAAGGGTTGCTATCTTACTTGGTAATGGGTCGATTACAATTTTGTTTTTAATAATACAAACAAGATAACCGATTATTGCCAGCAGAAGGCTTGCCCAACCCAACTCTATTGGAGTAAGCGCGCCAACAAGCAAACCAACCGCAAAACCAAAAATAACTACGGTTTTGGGATTGCATGTCAGCGCTACCCAGATAGTTAAAATTAGCGCCATATCAGCATTGGTATTAGCAAAACTAGTTCGCGGCGCAATAATTATCTGGTAAAATAGCGTAAAGATAGCACCGAAAATTAATTTTATAGTTATGTTTTTATTCATCATAGATAACAACAAAAACTTCCTCAAGAGAACCGAAATCGACCGCTTGTTTTACGATAACATTCTTAAATAAAGTCCCTTCAAGATTTTTAGCATAAATTACAGTTCCCACCATCAAACCAGGCGGAAAAATACCTCCCAATCCCGATGATATAATCGTATCTCCGACCACCACTTCGCTTTCAATCGGAACATCCCCCATTTTCAGGAATCTGCCTCCCTCCCAGCGAATAATCCCCATCGCCCTTGTGGTTTGATCAATAGCTGAAACTTTGCAGTTATGATCGATTAATAATTGAGCAACTGCTGAATTGCCGGATACACCGATAGTCTTGCCAATAATTCCATCCGCAGTTATTATCGGCATATTGACACCTATGCCTTTATCCTTACCGGCATTGATTTCTATTGATTTAGCCATAGAACCAGGGTTTAAACCAATCACCTCCGCCGGGATTAACCGATAAGGTATCTGCAAATCAAAATTCAGCATCCGGCGCAAACGCATGTTCTCATAGTGGTCTTCAGTATACTTGGCTGCCTGCATCGAAACTTGTGTCAGTTTCTGATTCAATTCGATATTTATATTTTTAGTATGAGTCATATCAGTAAAAAACTTATCTACCTGTATAATTGGATAGAAAAACGCAGTAATAAAAACCCTTGATACAGCTATCTTAAAAGATAAAGGCAGGATAATCAGAATTATAGAAATAAACGCAGCAGCGAAAATCGGTAAAAGCTGCTTTCTTTTAATTTGTTTTATTGCTGATGATAGCATCTATTCGTTTGAATCAAGTATTTCTATTAAATCTTCTTTATATTTAGCTTTTATCAATTTACTTCGGTTTTTTTCGTTTTTCATTAAGAATGAAAGTTTTGCCATCACATTAAGATGCGCGCCGATGGCATCCTCCGGAGCGGCAATCAGGAAGAACAGGTTAACCGGTTTACGGTCCATAGCCTCAAAATCAACGCCTTCTTTTTTTCGTCCAAATGCTATTACAACTCCGCGTACCGATTTGGTTTTAGCATGAGGGAAAGCTACATTATAGCCAACTCCGGTAGTAACCAGTTTTTCTCTTTCGAGAACCGCTTTAAGAAGCTCGTCTTTATTTTTAACCATTTCTGAGGCAGCGGCAAGTTCAACCAGTTCGGTAATAATTTCATCTTTTGTATTGCCTTTTAAATCGAATGATATGAGATTATCATCAATAAAACGCGACAGTTTTATCATATTTTCCTCCTAAATTTTTTCCGCTTCATCAATCAACATAACTGGAATATCTCCATCCTCGATACGGTATTTCAGCTTGCAGGCATGACACAATAAAACATTATTGTCTTTGTCATATTCCAGATCACCCTTGCATTTGGGGCAAGCTAAAATCTCCAGCAGTTTTTCACTTAACATAATGCTACCTTCCTACTCATTATATACACCCATTACCCTGAATTTCTCAAGTCTTTTATTACAAAGTTCATCCGCAGAATAATTGGACAATTCAACTAAAGTCGTTAGAAGTTCGTGTTTGATGTTTTCGGCAGTTTGCTTATAATCGAGATGCGCTCCTCCGGAGGGTTCGGGAATTATTTTATCGATTATCTTCAATTCAATTAAATCCTGAGCCGTTAGCTTTAAAGCCTCAGCGGCTTGTTTTCGATTAGTCTCCAGCATGGCTGGATTGGCATCAGCAGGAGATTTCCACAAAATAGCTGCACAACCTTCCGGCGAAATAACCGAATACCAGGAGTTTTCAAGCATATATATTCTATCACCTACGCCAATCCCCAGCGCGCCTCCCGATGCGCCCTCTCCGATAACAACAATAATAATTGGCGTTTCAATTACCGACATCTCGCGAATATTTCGAGCAATTGATTCCGCTTGCCCCCTTTCCTCAGCGCCCGCGCCCGGATAAGCGCCGGGTGTATCGATAAAGATAATTACAGGCAATTTGAACTTTTCAGCCAGTTTAATTAGTCTTAATGCCTTGCGATAACCCTCGGGGTGACAACTGCCAAAATTGCGATACTGGCGTTGTTTCGTATTGCGTCCTTTCTGCTGACCGATTATCATAATATTTTTATCATCTAATTTGGCAAAGCCGCCTACCATAGCTTTATCATCAGCAAAACCGCGATCGCCATGGAGTTCTATAAAATCTGTGAAAATTAACTTTACTAAATCCAGACAATAGGGACGAAGCGGGTGCCGCGCCAATTGAACCCTCTGCCAGCGCGTCAACTTGGAATAGACCTCCTTCTGAAGGCGATTACGTTTTTTTTCTAATACCTTAATTTCTTTCGACAACTCGATATTTTCGGAGGTGGCGAGTTCTTTCATTTCTTTTATTTTACGGTCAAGCTCTATGACCGGTTTTTCAAAATCCAAGTAGCGCTGTTCACTCATTTTCCATTGCCCGCTTTTACATTCCTCAAAATAACAATAGCTGTTAATATAATGAATACTGCCTGCAACACAAATAAAATGTTGCGATTACCGCCGACAATTCCATATGCCGCCAGCGCAAACTGGATACTAACTAAATAAAAAAGCCAAACAGTAATCTTTGCGGGCACACCCATATCCAGTAGAAAATGGAAAATATGACGCTTATCGGCAATGTAAACCTTTTTACCGGCAAATAGCCTTCTGAAAAATGTAACAAATATTTCAATTAGGGGCACGCCAAGAGCCAAAATCGGCACGAACATAACAACGGTAGCGAAGCTTTTCGGCCAGAATATCGATGTTACCCCAAAAATATAGCCCAAAAATAAAGAACCGGAATCCCCCATAAATATCGAAGCGGGAAAGTAATTATACTTTAAAAATGCCACCGTGATGCCAATAACACCAGCCGCCAAAAGCGAAGGCAAAGGCAAATCCATAATTAAGCTTAAAACAAGAAAACTTACCGCTATAATAGCGCTGACACCGGCCGCCAGACCATCAAGGCCATCGATTAGATTTATTGTGTTGATTATGGCTACCAGCCACAATACTGTTAGGGGTATCCCCCAAAAGCCAAAATCAACTAAATGGTAGAAGGGAATATTTATCACTTCGAGCCGCACTCCAAAAGCGACAAGAACCAAACAGGCAGCAATTTCCCAAGCGAGTTTGGTTAATGGTTTCACATCTTTAATATCATCCGCAAAACCTAAAATGAATATGATCAAGCCGCCAAAGAAAATGCCGATTATTGTTTTGATATTCCCCCAAAGAAGGTCAGGCAAAAGCATAAATGCCGGTATCAAACCAAGAAAATAGGCGATAAAAAATGCCGCTCCGCCAAGTCGGGGCGTGGGAGCTTTATGTATTTTGCGCGGCCCGGGCATATCATAAAGCTGGTGGTCTATACAATAGTTTTTTATCAAAGGAATAAAAATATAGCATAAATAACCGCTTAGTATGCTAACAAGAACAAAAGTCGGGACTTCTATCATTTTCGCCTTTTAGGTTTTGTAATATTTATCATCACCGAAATAACAAACCCTGCCGTTAATACTATCAATAGCAATATATTTCTAATATAATTACCCGAGAAATGCTTTGTAAAGTATTTAAACATGGAATGGTGATGATAATAACCCGCCCTAAATGATGCCTTCGATGAGCTAGCACCCAGAATATGCTTTAATTTAACATCAGGCAGATACCATATATCAACATTGATACTGTTCAGCCTGAAGCATAAATCAATATCTTCAAGGTATAAAAAAAAACGCTCATCGAAACCGTCTATAGTCTGAAACAGGTCATTGCGAATGAATAATGCCGTTGCCGATACTGCCGGCACTTTAGAGCGATTTTCAGGCATCAGATAACCGGCTGAATCAATACTGGAAAAACCCATTTGATATAATGGAGATTTTCGGGAGAACAGAACGTTTTTATAGCTTATCAAGTGCCTTGCCGAAAGCTGAGGCGTACCGTCCGGATATATCAGAGCCGGCGATATGACGCCCGGGTTGTTTTGGGCAAACTCGTATAGTTTTTCGAGCATATCGGCAGGGCATTCACAATCGGGGTTTAGTATATATAGATATTCACCGTTAGCTTGCCGTGATAGATAATTTATACCGGCGGCAAAACCGATATTCGAGTCGGCGGCATATAGCTTGATATTGTCATATTGCTTAAGTTGAGTGACAGTGTTATCGGCTGAGTTATTATCTCTGATTATGATTTCAAAGTCTATTAGGGTCTGGTTATCTAAGGATTCTAGACAGCTTGATATGGTATCGGCGTTGTTGAATGTCAATATTAGGATTGAGACTTTGTATTTATATTTTTTATTCATAACGACTTGTAATATATTTTATATTACTTATCAATGAAATAATTTTATCACTGCTGTCCGGCCTTTTGTCCGCCTTAAGCGGATGCTATAATGATGTCATTCCCGTTTTCACGAAAATGACAATACCGGACTCCCGTTTCGCTCTGGTTGCCAAGCAATGCTTGGCAACCAGAAATTGTATTGCTCAGTTCAGTAGATTATTTTTTCGCTGTTTAAGCTCATCTTTCATGCCAACAATCAATTCGGCTAAGAAACCTATAGCAAACAACATCAAACCAGATACGGTTAATAATATTACCGCATACAGCAAGGGACGATAACCGGCATTTTGAAAATATCTCAGATACAGCGCCCAGAGACCTATTAAAAATCCGAGCACTCCCGAAATTAATCCGGCGGAACCAAAAAATAATAGCGGTTTCTTGGTGAATGACAATTGGAATTTGACGCTTAGAAGGTCGAGGAAACCGCCAGGTAGACGACGTAAGCCAAATTTCGATTTGCCGCTGTGACGGGCATAGAGCTTAACTTTCACCTCATCGACTTTATATCCGGCCTGAGCCGCCATCACAATCATATAGCGATGCCAGCCGCTCCGATAACCGAAATAATCTATCACCTCTTTTTTGAACACCTTAATAGAATTCAAATCATGCACTTTAACTTTAAACAGCCAGCGTGATAATCGGTTATAAATATATGACGCTATGCTTTTTAAACCATACTTGCCCTGTTTCCAACCGGTTACTATATCCGCTCCGCTGTCAATTTTGGACACCAGTTTGGGCAGTTCGTTGGCATGGTACTGCAAATCGGCAGGATAAAAGCATAATATCTTGCCGGTTGCTTTTGAGAATCCTGTTTCTAATGCGGCTGTAATCCCGCGGTTTACCCGATGGCTGTATATCTTCAGCCAAGGATTTTTAAATTGGCTGTCTTTGGCTTTAGCAAGCGTCTGGTCAGTTGAACCGTCATCAACAATAATCAATTCCGCCCTGTACGGCAGATTGGAAAACAATTTACTAAACTGTTCAACTAATGGCGCAATGTTGCCGCTTTCGTTAAAGGCAGGCACTACGACGCTAAGCTTAACGGTACCGGTTTTTTTAGTTCGAGTCGAGGTTTTATAGACTGTTTGTCTTGCCGGTTTTTTATAACCGTTGCTTTTTTCGGTTCTATTGCTTCTTGTTCCGGTGTATTTTCTCTCGGGTTTTGAGTATGGTTTTGATTGCCTGGCAGGTGTTTTTCTGATTGTCTCTTTACTGCTTTTACCTTTGAATTCGCGGCTGCCCGAATTTAATTCCAGCGATGGTTGTGCAGCGGCTTTGGTATCTTCCGTTTTTTTCAATCCTTCAGGGGATTTTTCTGATACAACAGGTTTTTCAATAGTTTTCTTAGTTATACCTATTTCGGCGTTTTTTGGTTTTTCGGTTTCATCCGCTTTTTTCGGGTTAATCGGTTTTCTAACCTGACGTCTTCTACCATAATGTTTTTCGGTTTCCAAAAGGCCTCCATTCTTTGCCTCAACCGTCGGCTTTGCCCGCTACGGTTGTTTCGTCCAGCGTTTATTTATTGGGCTAATTATTTTTAATAACATAATCATGTTTTCATTAATGCCCAAGCTGCCGGGTTATTATTCTTGACTGATTTCATTAATCTTTAAGTGTTCCTTTTTAAAATAATACAGTCCAATTATCGTAATTGGGAAATATTGACATGACCAGAGAACTATAGAGTACGACAAGGCAATCGATTTCGAAACATCTTGTCCGAACATGCCCAACGATGCTATAAGGTCAAACGCAAATACACAACCTGCCTGAAAAGTGCCGATAAATCCCGGCGATGACGGCAGTGATACTGCCAGAACAGTCGCAAACAGCATTATAAACGACGCCCATATCGAAGGGTGCAGGTCAAATGCGAAAAATATCATATAGCCGGCAATAGCTGTAAATATCCACAGGAACACTGAATATAAAAAGATAACCGCTATTGAAGCCGGCGATGTCAGGATGCTTAAACCATCAGCAAACTTACGGAGAATCGATTCCGCTTTGGTGGATAGATTTGCCGATACAAATTTTATAGGCGCGCAAAATATTCTAACTGTCGTTTCGGTTTTAACTTTTAAAATGTACAAGAAAATAAGCAGCAGGCAGGTCATAGCTAAAACGATTAATCCGGATTTTTTTAATATCTCCGGATAATCCACAAAAAATAATGTAATGAAAAATACAACTAACAAACCGAAACTGTCGAACACGCGTTCGGCAACGACGGTAGCAAAAATAGAGGACCTGCTCAATGAATGCTTTTTCGACAGCGATACCGCTCTCACAATCTCGCCTATGCGCGCTGGAAGAATATTATTTGCCATAAAACCAATCATAATCGAGGAAAACAGCGTGCCGAATCTGAAGTCTCCAATAGGACTTAGAAGCCATTTCCAGCGCCAAGTCCGAATTACCATGGCAAAAATTACAGACAGCATCATAGGAATTGTCCAGCCATAGGAGGCTTCCGAGAAAGCTTTTATGACCTCAGCGAAATCCACTTGGCTTAAAGCGTAAATAAGGAATACAGCGCTTATTATAATACCAAGAATGATTTTCCAGCGAATTTTCATAATTATTTCGAAAGAACTGCTTCTATCAGTTTTTCTGTCTGGTCGGCGGCAATATTCCATGAGAATTTAGCCGCATGCTTTAAAGCGCCTTGCTCCAATTCAGACCTGAATTTCTGATCTGACAATATTTTTATCGCCATCTCTGAGTACTCATTTACATTGCCATACTCGAACAGCAAACCCGATATGCCTTCATCAACCGAATCGCGAAGCCCCGGAACTCTCGCCGCCAGAACCGGTGTGCCGCAAGCATTCGCCTCAATATTAGTTAATCCCCATCCTTCCTTCAATGATGAATATATAGACAGATGAGCCTGCCTAAGCAATTTTACTTTAGCTTTATGCGAAACAAATCCCTTAAACTCAACCCTCTCGTCGAGATGCATTGTCTTTACACGGTCCTGTAAAACCGGCAGATGGTCGCCGGTTCCAACTATAATCAGCCTTGCTTCGGGAACATGCTTGATTATTTGGGGCATAGCATCTATTGCCGTCTCTATAGATTTATACTTCTTTATCCTGCCAAGATATATAATCGTTGGTTTGTCAAACTTTGCCGTATCGGAATTTGTATTATAGAGATCATGGTCAATACCGCATTCAACCACATGAACCAAAGACTTGTCAACGCCTCGCTCGACCATCTCCTCTGCCGTAGATTCGGAAATTACCATCATGTTGTATTTTTTATAAATCAGCGAAAAAGGTTTTTCGAAGAAATAAATATATGACCCCAGAAGAAAATTAATCTCCTTAAATATGGTATTTGAAAACAGATGAGGAATTACCACAAGACGCGGAATTTTCAGATACAACGGTGAATAGAATGGGATTTTATTAATGTCTTCGAAAAGGATATCATATTTTTTCTGCTTAGTTAGTTTTTTTATGGCAAAGGGCACAATCCAATTGAAATTAGAGCGGGAGCCGCGCCTGATAATGTTTACACCTTCCACGATTTCTTCATCAGCGCCGCCATCAAAACCACAGCATAATAAATCAACATCATGTCCTTTATTAACCAGATGCCGTAATATTTCTTCAAGATGAACTTCCGCGCCGCCGGATGCGGGATGCTTCAAGTCCTGCCAGTTGAGAGCAAGAATTCGAGTCATATTATTGCTGTTGCTGCTGCCGCCGACTTTCCAACGCCCTTACGAGATTATCAAGATTAGCCAGAGCTTTTGGATCATTTTTATTAATTTCGCTCCAGTATTGAGCCAAGCTGTCAACATTATCATAGTTGCCAAGAGTATTTTCAGCAACCATTAGATTACTAAAAGCTGTTAAAGATTTAGGTTCATATTCGAGTGATTTCCTCAAAAGCATGCTTCCCTCTTCCCATTGCTCTTTCGATATAACTTGCTGGGCAGCATTGTTATAAATCTGGGCAATTTCATTGGGAGAGACTCCTTCGATGATTTTATCAATTTCATCGAACTTTCCCACATCGGCGTAAAGGCCGGAGAGGTATGCTCGATGGCGCCACTCGTTCGGGAATATTTCCAACGATTTCTCGGCTACCGTAATGGCTTTATCATATTCACCGACTTTCTTTAAAGTATCGGCAAGCTGTAAAAATCCTGATACATAATTGGCAACCAATCGATTGTCATTTTCATTTTTAAAGATAGTAGTGTCATTAAGGCCGCGGAACTTAAATTTCTCCATATAAAGCTCCCACATCTTTTCGGGATAAACCCTATTGTGTCCCTTATCCGGAACTATCTTATATGCCATACCCTGCATTATCATATTTTTTTCCAAATTAAGCTTATTGCCATGAGATACGGTAACTGCAAAAAAGATTGGAATTTTCCATTTGTTGGCGGTAATGATATGCTTTATCATTTCATCCTGGACTTTCCATACCTTTTCCTTATCCGGGTCCCAAACCGGTCTTAAATTTTCAATCTGGTCATATGTGAGGTTTATCGGCACGCCCATTTCATCTTTTAACTGATGAATATACCAGGGAGTATTTAGAAGACTTAAATTAACTATTCGAACATCGGTGCGAACTCCATCCACCTGCTGAAGGCACCACAGAGGGAAAGTATCATTATCGCCATTGGTAAATACAATTCCGTTTTCATCTACTGAATTAAGAATGTTATAGGCATAATCCCAAGGTATATATTTACGGGACCGGTCATGTTCGAAATAATTTGCTTTAATAGTATGAAGAGGAAACAACATAGTAATAACAAGCGCCCCAACCAAAAGATAATGCCGCTCCGGATGGTTTTTAGTCCAGTTAGCCAGATCGTATAATAATCCTGATAATCCGACTCCTATCAGTACGCCGAAATACATAAATCCGGGAGTAAAGAAATAGTCTCGGTTGCGAACCTCAAGAATAGCTCCTCGCGTTCCATCCGAGAAATTCAAATATAAAACTAAACCAACTGTTGAGACTAAAAACAGCGCCAATAGCCATAACCCGTTTAATTTATCCCTCCTGATTGCCTCATAAATTCCCCAAAGTCCGATAGCAAAAAATAAAAATGTCGCCCATCTTTCCGAGTATTGATCCCTGAAATATCCCCATAACCCCATATGTTTATGGGTGCCGAATTGGTTTGCCCATGTGCCGCGGCGGCTAAACATACGAGTTGCCATCGACTCCTGACCGTACTGTTTTCTTTCAAGAAGCGATTTAAACCTTTGCCAATTATCGGGATTATTTTCATTAATTGCCGGTTTTTGATTGGCTCGAATTGGTATATATAAGTGCGTCGAATAACCAAGAACAGCTGCTACCGAAATAGCAAATACCCATTTCAACATATATGGTTTTTGTTTTGATGTTATTAAAAACACAGCGGAAACTATGACCAAACCCGCTAAGCCATACAAGAAACCGTCTAAATAGCCCGTAATCATCAAAAGAAACATCCAAGTTATCCAGAAACGCCAGTCATACATTAATGACCTGTCTTTAATAGCCATATAAAGCACAAAAATAGGCATTATCAAAAATACTGTCAGATGTATCCCGATTGATAAAAACGCTATATAACTGATAGCCACCAGCAATTTTCCTGCGCCGGGCTTACCAATTCTAGAGCCCCACATTAACAGCATATAGCTTAGCAGCAGCATCAGCATCATCGATAAACCATAAACCTCCGCTTCTATTGCATTGTCCCAGAAGGTTGAGGAAAAACCCATAATTAAACTGCCGGCAAAACCGCCGACAGCTAAAGCAATTTTCTGCCAGAAATCAGTGATTTCTTTTTCAAACCCGATAATCAAGCGAATAATCAGCCAATAAGCTATATATATTGCCGCTACCGAGGACAGCACACTGATAAGATTAATTTTCGCCGCATCATTAAATGTCAAAGGCAGGAGTATAAAAAACCGCCCAATCAGCGTATACAACGGTGTGCCCGGCGGGTGCGGAACACCCAAAATTTTAGCGCAAGCTATAAACTCACCGCAATCCCAGAAAGATAAGGTTGGCGCTTTGGTGAGAAGGTAAACTAATAAGCTAACCAGCCCGGCTACAATACCAAAGGTTAAAAATGTTTTATCTTTATACAGTTTCATCGCTTTTCCTTTTTATAATTTCATAAAAAATCGTGGTTCCGACATTTCTAATTACAGGAAGTTTATCTAAAATCTTAGACAATACAACATCGAGGCTGCTGTTTTTAAAAAGCCTGAATGGCGGCATGCGGAATGAAAGTATTGTCCATTTTTTCCAATCATAGCTGTCATTTGCAAAAACTTTCTTTAAAGCCTTTTTATCAAGCTGCCATTCATCCGGCGAAAAACAACCTATCATCTTTTTTACATTTTCAACTCCAACCAGTTTCATGAAAAATCGACGGCCATAATAGTAGAAAAAGTTAAGGCTCATTCGATGCGGCTCTTGGATAAATACTCGTCCGCCCGGTTTTAATACCCTGGCTGTTTCAGCTAATGAGGCATATTGGTCGGGCAGATGATGAAGTATGCCAAGATAGATTACAAAATCGCAGGAGTTGGATTTAAACGGCAATACTTGGGCATCCGCTGCCGCGCGGGCGCAATCCGGGTCATTTTTCAATAATAGCGCATCGGTTATATCGGTTAGAATCACTAAGTTATCATCTTTAAACCGGTAGGCATGTTCGGACACTCCGCAGCCCAATTCAAGTATTACGGCATCCTTAAGTTTTATCTGGGAAATGTAATCATCGACATTCTTTTTCAAATAACGCGTGTAGGGCCGCGCCATTAATTCATCATAAGCGGCTACATCATCAAAAGACTCGATTTCTTCTTGTATTCTTTCATCCATAATTCGCTACAGTCCTCTCATCAGAAACTTCAATAACTCTGCAATTTACACAAAAAATCAATTAAGTCAATATGTTGTTGATTCGGAGCTTCTTTAATGTTTTTTAGTTTATCGCAGGTTGGGTCGAATAAGCCATACATATTAGGTTGTTGACAAAAGATAATTTTGAAAATTGTTTCAACATCACGGAAATAGCCGGGGCTGGAAAACACCAATCATTAAGTGGTAATATCAATACTTAAAACTTAATAGCCCCGACTTTGTCAACTGCCTATAGGTCAGATATTCCTGTCTGCCCGGACAGACAAGAATGTCTGTCCCACCAATGACTTATAGATGATTAGATTTATTAAAATATTTGGTTTTTATTATTTTTCACTACTGTTCGGCCTTTTGTCCGCCTTAGGCGGATGCTATAATGATGTCATTCTCACACTGCTCACGTGATTCCCACACTGCCCGCGTCATTCTCAACACTGCCCGCGTCATTCCCAACTTGATTGGGAATCCAGAGATTAGTCATGCCGATACCTTCTGCCTGCCAGCGCCCGCCTGTCTGCGGACACGGGGCATGGTATTTTTACTATCCGCCATTGGTTTAGCAAATAGATTCCTGGATTCCCCCGCCGCCGCGGGGGAATGACGCAAATGGGTAATCATCGAATTAAAATCAATTTCTAAAATCTTATCTCGAAACATTTAACAAAATAAAAGATGAAGTGCCGATGTTTATCGGAGTCGCCCAACATCCCGCTGCTCTATGGGTTATGAAATAAGCAAGCTTCGATTGTTTGCGCATTATTTTAAGAACTCTATAAAAAAGGCCGGACAGTAGTGATTATTTTTATTTGATGAGCCTTTTGTAAAAAGGATTATTTAGTGCCAATATCGTCAGGAAAGGATTCCTGACAATGCAGGGAAAAAATTTCTAAAACATTGGCAATTGCAGAATTTGTAAAATTATTACTTATCTTCCTCGACCGCTTCCTTAAGACTATTATTCACCTCAACATTATCGGCATCGTTAATTGTAACTTTGTGAGGGGTATTAATTGTAACTGTTTCAGCATTCATTATAATTTCTGCTTTACTTTCGGTACCGGCATTAGGTTTTAATTTATCTTTGCCGACGTTTGTTTCTTTATTGTACGCGGTTTTTTGATTATCTTCCGGCGCTGTATTTTCAATTGCCTTGTTATCAGTATCCTTGTCAATTTGTTTAATTATGCCTTTCATACTTGTTTCAACTTCGTTAAGAATATTTTCCATTTTATTAAATGGTTCAGCGATATTTTCACCGCCGGTTTGAACAATTGTCTCCCTTTTATTGGTTATCGCTGTCTGAGATTCAGCTACTGCTGCAGGTTCAGCTTTCGCTTCCATCGAAACGGTGGTTTCGGATTCTATTGCTTTTTCCTCAGATGATGTTTTAGCTTCACCTTTGCCGTTTTCTGTTAACCTTATGACGTTTTCTAAAAGCTCATCAATATTCAGTTTTGTTACATGAGCGTCAGCATTCAGGAACTCTGCCCTGGCTTTCATCCCAATATCCCCGATAGATGAATATACAATTACAGGAATATTTTTAAGCTCAGTATCATTCCTGATAGCACATGTAAGAGCCAAGCCATCCATTTGGGGCATCTCAATATCAGAGATTACAAGTTTATATGATTTGTCTTTGGTGAGCATTTCCAAGGCTTCCTTGCCATCATGAGCAGTATCCGCTTCAAACCCCAATTCAGCCAGCTCTGAAGCAAGCATGTTTCTCACTGCCGGAGAGTCTTCGGCAATTAGAATTTTCATTCCCCGGGCATCGTACTTAGTATTAGCTGTTTTTTCCATTTCCTGTGTGCCAAGGTTTGGACATAATTCTAAGATAATTGTTTCATAATCCAAAAGCGGAACCATCCTCTCGCCGTCGGGCTTAACGATACTGATAACATATTTCTGTTTGATTGTTTTTAAAATATCATTAGCGTTTATAACATTTTCCCAATGGAAGTGATGAATCCATTTGACAGAATCAACTAAAAATCCGTTCAAGTGCCCAAAAAATTCAGTGACAACTACTTTTTTAGCGCTATTATCTTCCTTATTTTCCAAACCCAGGAAACCGCCTAAATCGATTAAAGGAATTATTATATCATTATCTTTAAAAATACCCTTTATACTCGGATGAGTATTCATTGTTGAGGTTAAACATTCCGGTTGGGCAACGATTTTCTGAACTTTGAGAATATTTATTCCAAATGATTGCCCGTCAATGGCATATTCCAATATCCTGAGTTCATTACTGCCCGATTGTAAATAGGATTCTGCATCTAAAGTCATTCTTACCCCTTTCTATACATAAGAGCAAATTTAAAACTTGCACCGCCGGTTTCATGATTTTCAGCCCATATCCGTCCGCCCATTGCCTGTATTGCCAATCGACAAAAATAAAGCCCTAAACCTACACCTTTATATTTGCCTTCTTTTCGTAAACCCATTTGCTTATACTTATCAAAGAGGTCATCCGGATTAATATCTTTAATGCCAGGTCCCTCATCAGTAATTGAGATAATAACCTCTTTGCCTGCATGTTCGGTTTTAATATAAACATTACTGCCATTTGAGCTATGTTTAAACGCATTAAACAGAAGATTATCTATAACTCGCAGAAGAAGGTTTCGGTCTGCTTGAACCGACAGGTTAATAGCCAATAAGCTTCGGACTATTGTAATACCATACTCGAGAGCGCTGGCATTTATCATATCGATACTATTGTCTATAACATCGTTTATTTTAATGGTTTCTAATTTGAATGGAATCCCTATCTGCTCAGCCTTAGAAGCATCGAACATATCGTAAATTATTGACTCAGACCGCTTAAGCGCTATAGAAGTGCTTTTAACAAGATTTCTGTGAATCTGATTTTCCGGGTCGTATTTATTCATTTCTAAAAACCTGACCAGAGTTTTCATACTTGCTAACGGGGCTTGAAGATCATGGACCATGATTGAAACAAAATCCATAAGCAAGTCGTTTGCCGAAATCTGTTTATCTTTATTAGAATTTCCTGATGCTAAGGAAATAACATCAATAGTATTTTCAGCTTTGCTCATGTTTAATCCTAATTATCTAAACAATTTAACCCTATGCTATTTATCATTAACCGCTGCGCAATATTACATGATGATTTTATCGACATTATTTGCAATAAATATAATTATTCATTTCTTTATGAAACAATAAAAGCATAACGGAATATCCATTTTTAAAGTAAAAGTTTGTTTTGCGTTAATTCTTATTTAAAAACACTATCCACTACTCTTAAGTAAATATCAGAGTCGATTCTTAAGTCGTATAGGTTGTTAACAATGCAATATCCATGCACGGCTAACAAACTCTTCCGGTTTGCCGGCTAAACTCTATTTAACATTTTCGCTTGTATTAACCGATAAAATAATTATCTTAGCGCTTGTAGATATCTGAAAATTTGCCGGGGTAGCTCAGCTGGTAGAGCAGCTGATTCGTAATCAGCAGGTAGGGAGTTCGAACCTCCTCCCCGGCTGATATGTTTTTATACTTAAGCTAACTGCCTAATTGTCTTGACAAACCACTAATATATATATCATATATAAGCTAATAGGGTAAGATACAAACTAATTTCACATTAATCTTTGGGAGGCAAAATGTTTGTTCAATCAAGACAATTAATGTTGCTTCAGTTCGTAGTGAAGCGTGAACTGAAGCTGCAGCTAATATATCATAGATAATCAATAACGAAATATCGGCAGGTCACGCTTTCGCTGCGACCTGCCTAAACGATAATAACAAAAAGGGCGTATGCAATACGCCCCTACGAACCAATTTTTTACTCTGGTTACCAAGCGGCGCTTGGTAACCAGAGTGGGCGTATCCGCCTAAGGCAGACGCCCCCACGAGCTAATTATACTTAATTTTTCACTTCCACGCCGCCCATTATCGCCATACCCTTAATAATAAGCTTCTTAGCATCTTTCGCTTGGGTTTGCGGAGCATTTTCATCAGGTCTGAATACGGTTTTATTATCCATTCCGCCCAGTATGGGTATTCCCTGCATTATTACCTGCCACTTTTGGGGCGCGATGATTTCTATGCCTCCCATCAAGGCAAATGTCTCAATAACTATAGCATCATTTTGAATATCAGCATCGGTAAGATTGATAGTGCCGCCGCCCATGATAGCTATAACATTTCCACCTTTCAATTGCTGAGACATGAAGTTAAATTTCCCACCGCCTAAGATAAATGATAAGTTGATAAAATCATTACTAAAAGGCGCACTTTTTGAACTCCAAAATGCTTGTTTAATCAACATGATGCCAAGCAGAATCAAAATTATTGGCCATAATGTATTAAATCCAAAACGAAAGAGGTCAAAATTACTTAAAAGGAATAACAGACCGATTAACAGTAGAATTATCGCGCCGAGAGTATTTCGATATTCTTTAGGTTGGAAAAGTTTGCTTAGACCAATTATAATAAATATGAGCGGCCAAAAATCCCATACACTTAACGGGATATCCCAACCAAAACCTTGAAGTAAGGCAATAATACCGGCAATGATTATCAGAAGTCCAACAATTAGCTTCCAATTAAAAACAGACCTACCCATCGCGGGCGGGTTTTTTTCTTCGTTCATTATATCCTCCTCTAATTAAATCCGCTAAAATTCAGTTTTACCCGAAAAATTAAACTTTTTAATCATAATTGTCGGGGAACTGCAGCAGCCGAAATCATCCCACCAGTTGCTGCAAAGTTTTGTTTCTTTCGATATACCGCCTACTCGCGAAAACGCCTTGGTAATCGATTCGGTAAACCTCAGATTTTTGACTCCGCCGTTGATTTTACCATTTTTTATTCTGAAAGTGCCATCGCGAGTCATGCCGGTCATCAGGGCTTTGGTAGTATCCAGCAAGCCGTTGATATAATGAAACCTCGTTACAAGAATGCCGTTTTTAACTCCGGCGATAAGCGATTCTTTCGATTTCTTGCCGGCGGCAATAAATATATTTCCCGACATCGGACCCTCGCCGGAACCCGGCCTAAGGGCATGACCGGTCGATCTGACATTGGCTTTACCAGCATACAGCGAATCATAAACAGGGCTATTGGCAATCCCCTTTTTTACCATAAACACTTTTCTCTTGGCAACCCCCTCAAAATCGAAAGGCACAGCCAGCCCGGAGGTGTTGACAGCATCATCGTAAATGGTAACATCTTCTCCCATTATTTTCTTGCCGATTTTTTTCGATAAAATACTCGTGTTCTCAAAATAAGGTTTGGCGCCAAATGCGATATATGTTAGCCAGTTCATTATTTCGGCAATAGCCTCCGGCTCTAAGATAACATCATATTTGCCCGGTTCGAGATTTTCGGGGTTTTGGCTGTCGAGACATTTTTTAATCGCTGTTTGCGCAAGCAAATCGAACGGTATTTTCACTACGCGCCGCGATAAACCGGAGGCGAAACCGGAGGAGGTATCAGTCATCGCCACAACGTTTATCGAAGCCGCTGTTACCGGTTGATAAGCCGCCAATCCATTTGAATTCACTACCGCCAGTTCCGAGGTTGAGGTTGAAAAAGCGCCGGCAACTTTCAAGCCGAACTTATCAGCCTCACGGCAAATTTTCAGGATAACCTCAGCCCGTTGTTTAGGCGAATATTTAGCGGTTGGTTCGAAAAATGTTTGTATCTTTTTATATTTACAAGGCTTAGGGAAACCTTTAAAATCTGGATTTGACGGCTGATGTTTGGCAATCAGTAAAGAGTTGTTTAAGGTCTTAAGAAGATCAGCTTTTTTAAATGAGTTGGTTGCGGCTACGCCGATTTTACCATCTATGGCAGTTCTGAAATAAATCGTATTGTTGGCTTGGGCAACATTCTGATGGATATAAGAGTTGGCAAACCGTGTCAAACCTGATTGGCTACCGTTAAAAACAGCTTCGGTTTGATCAGCCTCTGATTTATTTATAACAGTTCGCAAAGTTGTCAGGATTTTATTTTCCTTAATCATTTACTCACCCCCACTGTAACATTATTAAATCTTGTTGGCGAGGCTCCATGAGCCACATGAGCGGTTTGCATAGGTTCGCCCTTTCCGCAGGATGGTATCCCCCATATATGCCAGTGGTTTTTATTGCAGATAGCATCGCATGAGTTCCAGAACTGCGGAGTAATTCCAGTATATAGCGGATTCTTATACATCTGGCCTATTTTGCCGTTTTTTATCTGCCAGGCGATTTCGGTACCAAACTGGAAATTCAGCCGTTTGTCATCAATAGACCAGCTTTTATTAGTATCTAAAAGAATACCATCTTTAGTATCGGCGATAAGGTCATCATATTCCCATTCTCCCGGCTCAAGATTCAAGTTTGTCATGCGAATCAGCGGGACACTGTTCCAACCATCAGCAAGCATACAGCCATTGGAAATCGATTTTATCACCGGCGCGGTCTCCCGCGAGGTCAAATAGCCGACTATGATGCCCTCTCTGATAACATCCGAACGGCAGGCTTTGACGCCCTCGTCATCATAGCCGAATGCGCCCAATCCGCCCTCGGCGGTCGAATCGATAACGATATTGACAATCGGCGAGCCATAGCGGAAACTGCCCATCTTATCGAGAGTCATAAAAGAACCGCCGGCTAAGGAAATCTCGGTGCCCAGCACCCGGTCGAGTTCGGCAGGATGGCCGCATGATTCATGCACCTGTAAAGCCATCTGCGAACCGGTGATTATCACAGTAGTATCGGTTGCCGGGCAGGCGGTAGCTTTCAGCAAAGCCGCAGCTTCATCGGCAACACGTTCGGCATTATCAACAAGTTTCATATTTCTGATAAACTCGAAACCGGCACTGCTGTAATCGCCGCGAAAAGAGGCGGGGTACGACCGTTTCTGCACCTCCGAACCTGAAACAGCAGTTGCCGTATAGCCGCCGCCAGATTCAAATATCTCCTGCTCGATATAGGCGCCCTCGGTCGAGCAGAATATTTTATTCGTTTTATAGAATCCCAAGCTGGCTTCGGCTACTTTTACCGCTTTATTTTTACGAAGTATATCTGTCAGATTAAATAACAGTCCCAGTTTCTCATCGATAGGAACCGCGAAAGGATCTTCCCTAAACTTTGTGCTGTAATTTCCCACAAAAGGCTCAACCTCGGCCAAGCGAACCTCTTCCTTTTTGGTTAATGCGGAAGCCTTAGCTATCTTAATTGCCAAGTTGGCGGTTTTGATAAGGTCTTCCTCAGCTAAACTGCAGGTTGAGGCAAACCCCCAGCAGCCATCGACAATAACCCGTATGCCCACACCTCTGTCATCATTTAGCGACATCGCCTCAACCGTTTGGTCTTTCACCTGTATCGATTGATTGATGCGGTAAACATAACGAGCATCACCATAGGAAACTTTTTTAACTCTAAGATGATTGATAATCTTCTTTAGCTTTTCCTGCAATATAATCCTCCCGTTTATTTTTAGGCAATTTATGTTTTATAAGTGCGGTTGTCAAGCTATCTGAAATATTCATTATAAAAAATATAAGTTCTCGTGATAGTAATCTGTTAATTCTAATGCTTTATTGAGAGGTAGGATTATCGGTAAATTAACTTGTATAATCGAGGGCGTATGCAATACGCCCCTACGCGTTCGGGGCTGGAAAATCCCGACTATATACTACAGCAGTTTTTATCTTTCTATAAATCCCGCTAATCCCGAAAATCCGGCTTTTCGTATGGCTAAATATAAACCCTTATTGCATGCCTTTAATATATCACGGCTATAAATATAACTGCTGATAAACCCCGCCGCGAAACTATCCCCGCAGCCGGTCGGGTCAACAACTTTCTCCACCGGCTTAACAGGTAAAATATGCGCAACAGGCTTATCTCGATTGCCAGCTATTACAACTATGTCTTTTTCCTCGCGCGTTATAATGACCGCCATAGGCCCCCTCTCACGCACTTTCAAAGCTGAGCTGATTATCGATTCTGTTTCGTTCTCAGTTTCGGGCATTATTGATTGCAGTTCGATATGATTCATCTGGACTATATCCGCCAGCTCCACGTACTCCCGCCAGTGAGGATTATATCGGAAATATCGCTTAACCCGTTGGCCGTCTTTATCAATTTTAATGCGTCCTAATGCTAAGCTGTGGTAGTCCATATAAATCAAGGGGGAGAATTGCCTTTTCAGCCATCGTATATGCCGCGGCGGGAACTCATCCCCACCGATATAATTGATAAGTGCAACATCAAGCTTTCTGCAGGATAAGAACAATCTCGGCGTAATCATCGGCATCTCTCCTATATTAATCTCCTCCCGATAATCAGTGTCTGAATATCTAAGTTCATGGATTTTATTATTTCTCGGAATTTTTTTAGCCTTAGAGAAATCAATTGCCGGAAAACGGCTGAAAAATTCTATAGCCTGATTATACAAATCATAACCGATATTGCAGACCGGTATAACTCTGCCAGCATCCACGATCATAGCCGCAAGCGCGGTTAAGTTATAGGCTATGCCGCCTAAGGCATCAACTTTTTGTCCGCCCGGATTGACTATCCTGTCGCGTACGATATGGCCGATAACAGCGATGGTATGTTTAGTGTTTCCAATCATTAAATTGCCCTATTAGTTGCCAAGCAGTGTTTGGCAACTAAGTACTAAAAAAGTAGGGGCATCCGGCAGTTGTCGGACGCCCCTACGGGAGTATTTTCAATTTTCAATTAAAATCTATCAATCTTCATTCAAGAACCAATCCAGCATATTGGTAAAAACATCCTGAACATCGCCGTCCGAATTGTCCATTAAAAATAACGGGAAACCGAAATATGATGTTTTAAAAACCTCATGCTCAGGAAAAAATCTTAATGCAACAGGCATATTCTGGAAACCAATCATAGTATCCGGTTGAGCGGCTTGGTATTTAAATAGCCCCTCAGAATGGCTGGAAAATCTTGAGAATACATCAACTTTATTTATTCCATATTGTCTCAGCAGCCTGGTTCGAGTTGTATCGGTAACTAAAGTATTAAATCCGCTGTGGGCTGATGTGGCTCCAACGAATTCAGCGCTATCGTTAGCAATATTACGTTGAGATAATCTATAACTGCTCAAATCGAAAAATTCTATTGCCAAACTATCGTATCTTAGTTGATACTCACCTTCATCTTCATTAGAGCCATTTCCATAATAGAAACTTTGACGGCCAATCACCCAGGCTTTACCTCCTGCAGAAAGATAATTATATAAAATTGATTCAAGCGGATCTTTTTGCGGATCATTAGACATGTAATCCATATCATCAATAATAATCATTCTATATTTAGCAATTTCCGGTATGGAAGGTATAGCAATAGGTTCGGTTTCTCCCCCAACAGCTGGCTCGCCGTAAATAGTATATGAGTAATCGCCGGCGCCCTGAATCATCTCTGCATAAAAACAAGTATCTAAAGTCGGGAAATAAAGAGGCGTCTCCTGCAAAGTATCATCCGGAGCATAAACAGTATCGGCAGGCCAACCGCGTATTGATATTGTCCTATATTGCGTTGCCTGAATTACAAGTATATCCTTAGCCGAATCAGGTTCTTCTATCCACTTGGGAACAACGCAGGCAAATGTGCCCCATGCGTCAGTACTATCTTCGACCTCAGCGTCATCCCTTACCCTGACTGTAAACAGGTAGCAGCCGGTTGGAACATTACTAAATGTTATCGTTTGATTCCATACCCAGCCGCTGTCGGTTGGCCATTGACTGGCATCACAAGCGCCTAATTCGCCATCGGAACAGGAAAAGGCAAACAAATCGTTTAAATCAACGCTATCAGGGGTAATGTCAATTATTTTCAAATCTTGATCGTAATGAGACAAGTCGAATGGTCCATACATTTTCCACAAATATTGGAAGTTGGGTTGTTCACCCGCAAAATCCAAAGTGTCATCGCCATTCCAGTTGATTTCAAATCCTTCCCAGAGCGCGTTAGTATCTGGTAAGCTCCAAACCAAATCCGTAATCATTAAACCGTTAGTATCGTACTCATCAACATGATTTCCCGGCAAAAGTTCGAGATATGTTTCGGGCATGTGGTTTCTTCTAAACAAGTTCATGTAAATAGTATTCGAGTATTCGCCGTCATCATCTTTGCATTTAACAAAAATGTATTGTTGAAGCGAATCCTCTTCATCGTCCATAGCAAAAAGCTGAATTGAAGTGTTTGTTGAGTCGGTTGACGACCATTGAGTTATGCTTAACGTGTCAAGAATATTCGCAATATAGCCATCCGCGTCGCCTTGGACACTATCCTCACCAACTACAATGTAGTAATATTCATCAATATAGCCATCGCTGTCGATACCATACCAGTAAATGCGCGCGCTGGAGGTGAAGGTAGAATCCTCTAACGGAAGGTTGGTAAAGGATATTGTCGGGCTTTCGTTTTCGATAAGTGTTCCGACAAGTTCTTTTGGCGCGCAATTAAAAATAATTATTGAAGCGGCCAGTATGATTAATGCTGCCGCAAATATTAATTTCTTTCTCATAATTCCTCCTTAAATCCTTTAGAATTTGAAATCGAAACTGAAACGGTGAATACAATTAAGATATCCGAAATCCTGGTAGGCATAATCTACTTGCATGGTATAACCGGAAACCGGAAGTTTGATGCCGCCGCCAAAAGAAAAACCGGATGTTAGGTTAAACGACCTTATTCCACTGGTATTAAAACCTTCATCACTAAGATTACCATTGTTAATATAGTCATACTGGAATTTTTTGCCCAGCCGAAGAGCGAAAGAATCATTCAGCCAGTATTCAAACCCTGTAGCGAATTTCTCAAGATTGTCGTTTGGGCGGGAGGCTTGAAGACCACAGGTTAGTTTTTGATTATCGCGTTCGATAATATTGATTGCGGAGCCAAATCTAAAATCAATAGGAAGAGCATAAGCCTCGCCGGATTCACCCTCGACAAATTTCATATCCGGGCCGAAATTGGCAATCATCATACAGATAGTGAAATCGCGATAGCCTGTATTGTAATAAATGCCAACATCAGAAGCCCAGCCATTAGCGGATTCGAGTTCGAGGAATGAATGTATGAATTTCATAGTTAGACCAATCGCGAAATTATCGGTCAGGCTGGATGAATAAGTTGCCGCCAGAGCAAAATCTCCAACCGTAAAATTCTGACCGGTACCTTCGGGATGCTTGTAATCGGTATAAGGCATATCGCCGGTGTGAAGCCAATAAGTTGCCAGGCCGATATTGCCGTAAATTTCAGGCACGGGCGCAACAAAACCAATAAACTCATAATTAATATCCGCCGGATAATCAATATGAGTAATCATTATTTCTCTTTCCTCAATTAATGCGGTTCCGCCGGGATTGTAATACAAAGCGGACGCATCATTGGCAACGCCGATGAAAGCTCCCCCCATGCCTATGGCTCTGGCAGAGACTCCTATTTCTAAGAATTGCGCTCCTGCCGTTCCAACCTTGGCTTGCCCGAAAGCTAATACAGGCAGGCAAAGAAGAAACGTAAGCGTACCAATTGTAAGATATTTTTTCATGTTCATGCCTCCTGACTATTTAATAATTGCAAATTTTCCAATTTCTGACTCTCTATTAGTGCCGCCATCGACAGCAATAAATTCAATGGAATACAAGTATAACCCGGAAACAACAGCCTGTCCGTTGCGTGATACCAGATTCCAATAGATAATTCCTGGCGGGGTACCGTAATACTGCGGATTATCCGGGTCGTAAGTTATTGCCATAATAAGATCGCCGTCAAGGCTCCATATCCTGACAATCGCTCTTTGGTCATCCGTAAAGCCCGAGAAGAAAATTCGGCGGTCTTGTTCTGCCCACGTAACCGGACTTTCTTCCTCAAATTGTTGATATATACTAGTATTAGATTTTTTATACGGATTAGGATAAACCATAATTTTCTTATCAGCATCTTTTTTAATTGGGTAAATCAGAGCGGAATTAATTGTTTTTGCCGATTCAAGCGAACTCAAATCAGTTTGAGCATTGCCAAAATCAAAAGCTGTTACCGCCAAATAAATGCCTTTTGTTTGCAGCAAATCATCGACTGTGAAGCTATAATAATTAGCCAATACCGTATCACTATCGATTACAAGCGTATTAGTACTATCGAGTATTTCATCAAACCCCGAGTTGAAATCATAAGCGGTCCAGTATGGCTCGCCGTCCGTATCTCTTTCGTCGGGATGCACAAACACGGTATCGCCGCCCAAGCTCATTAAGCTGTCGGTAGTAATTGGATTCTGTCTGGCTAAATTGATTGCCCAACCCTCAGGAGTTGAAGCATCCCAAGTAACCGGCAGCCAGTCTACTTTGTCGTAGCGGCGCAGAAGCGTCCAGTCTAAAGCGTCATAAGATATGTAAATCGCATAGCCCTCAAAATCTTGAAGTCCTGAAAATAGATCTTCGCAATCCTCGGGACCTGTACCGGGTTCATCTATATTAATGCCGCACCATGATAGTTTAATATAACCTTTATCAACTTCAAAATTAATCTTAGGAGAAGTTGGCGGCGGCGGGCCTGTAAAATCAGGGACGCCGTCTCCCATATACCAGAATACATCACCTGATGGCAATGTATCAGCTCTGCCAGAACAGCCATCTCCATCCGTATCAACGCCAGGATTGTCATAAACCCACGAAGCCCACTGGGCGTTGGTGGCAAAATCGCTGAAATTTAAATTATCATAAAATGCCTGGACACTGGCTGGGTTATTTGTACCATCTCTCAAATTATTTGCATAGTTAGACGGGTCGTTATGCAGATTTTCACCGCAAATATAAGCTACTGTCAAAGTACAGATATCACCCGGCATAAGCTTAAATGCATCAGAGCCGCCAAACGAAAATAAGTAGCGTGTATCATAACCATTCGCCAGAGTTTGTGCTTGGTCGCTTTTGGGTATCCAGGTGTTGCCGGTATATATACTGTCGAGATCACAAAATGCCTGGTCATAATCGAATTCTGTATTAGACATTACCTGATATTTGGCAATATCGCCGCCGGGAGTTCCTTTGGCGCCGTCAGGGAAATCGCCCCATATATCATATTTTTCCTGAAGCTGAGGTCCCCAGTCATATTGATTATCCATATTGGATATCCACCAGTTGAAGCTGTAGGAAATATTCTCTTGGTAATCATCTTCGCAAATACCAGTACCTCTGCCAGGCCAATTTACGACGCGGCAGCCTGAGACACCCCTTGGGGAACGATGAACATCATAAATACCGCCGTATGGTTGGCCGTCGTTATCGGCAATCCAGGCTGTATATATATCAGAGGATCGGTCCGGGCTCTGCGGGTTAGCATAACTTTCTATAAATCCGCATAAATCGTCTTGAGCCCCCTCCTCAATGCCATAACCATTCTCACTTGTATGCAAAACATCCGCATCGATATACAATCCGAGCCATAATTCGTTTAGGCGCTTTTGGCCGACATTCTCTATTTCGAAGTCTATCAGAATAAAATCCTCTGCATATTCATAAGACCATGAATAGCTCTTTTGAATAACACTTATGCCAAGCGGTTTATGAGGACGATTAGAGATTGGGTCAATGTTTACACCTGATGTTTTAGTATCATCATATTTGCAGATAAAATCCTGTTCCGAAATCGCTTCAAATACTCGTCCCGGAATATCTCTCGTCAAAGAACCTGTCGTCGGCGCGTAAGGCGGCGATGCTTCGCCTCTTGTTGACAACATCAGTATCTCGCCTGCCGGCGGCGACGATGGCAGAAGCTCATTAATATTGCGCTGCCAGCCGTCATCCCCTATTGACACTAAGGTATCATACACACCCGGTTCATCCGGATTCTCTTGAATAGCGCCAATCCAAACACAACCTTGGAAAAGATATTCAAAATTTGAACCGCCCGGGAATTCACATGAAGGAGCCGGTTGGGATGTAAGCGGATCGTAAAGGTCTTGAGATTCGCTTCCCAGCTTGCCGTAATTAGTAATCGAGAAATATACTTTTGAAATCCGATGTACTCTGAGTTCCATATTGGGACCGACCAGCGATTTGCCCAAAGGTCCCCGACCTTCAGATCCCCAGCGCATATTTATCCCAAACACGCTTGTTGATAAAAGCAGCACCATAAGCGCAATTAACGATACCAACAAACTTGATGATCCGCGGGAATAAACTCCAATTGACTTTCGCAAGGATATGAAAGGTTTGATTTTTATCATTTTTACCTCCACAACTCTATTCTAATTTCAGTTATCATTTATGCTAATTAAATTTCACAGAAAGGCCGACCATAATCTGCCTGCCGGGTCCATAATTAGTTGGGTCTAAATCAATATCCATACCGGTTAAAACCCGGCTTTCAAAATTCATGTTGGTATTCGCCATTCCTGTTGATGTGTATAAGTAATCAATATTAGGAGCATTGAAGGCGTTATTAATCAGTACCGAGAAGGTGAAATTCATATTAACCATCTGGAAATTTTTATCAAACATAATGTCAACGCTTGATGTAGCAGGATACCTTTTCGAGTTAACCTGTGGGTTCTCATTAAATCCTAAGCCTAAGCCCGGATAACTGGCACTCGGTGTAAAAGGTCTGCCGCTTTTATATGTCATTGTTGTGCTTAAGCTCCAGTCATCAGGAAGCTTGAAAATGCCGAAATGCGGGTGTTCGCCTTTGTTGACATTCAGATTTGAGCTTACTGTCAATTGGTGGCGGATATCCCAATCGAGAGGGTTCTCTTTGATTGAAATATCGCCGCCGGCAATTCTGATATAATAATCGGAACGGTCTGAAGAGCTTTTACCGAATGCCCATGTATATTCATATTTGATTGAGCCGGATAAAATCTGACCATATCTCTTTTCAAGCTCAAGCTCAAGGCCGCGAGAACGAGCATAGTCCGAATTCTCCTGGTAATCAGCTGCATTTGGCTCTAAGCTTTCCGGCACTGTATTTAAAAGCCCGTACTGGTCTTTATAGAACCCCGAAACATCCAGACGATAGCCTTCCGCTAATATATACTGAACACCGACTTCATACAGGATTGTTTTTTCATAATCAAGGTTTGGGTTGCCAAATACCGAGACAGCATTTGTTGCCTGTGTTCTACGCTGATAAAATTTCACAAAACCAGGCCTTTGATAAAAATGGCCATAATTGAACATTAATTTTGCTTTCTCGGAAATCGGGAAAGAAAAACCAATACGAGGTACGAATTTATACTGCGCATCGATAATCTGTCTGTAGCTTAAACCCTCGGTTATAAGCGTTAGGCTGTCTTTTGCTTCACGAGCCTGAATAAAGAATTCGTAGCGCATACCGAGATTGGCAACAAGCTCGCCATACTCGATTTTATCTTGAATATAAAACGCTCCGTCTTTTGGTGTTCTGACATAGAAATCTCTAAAAACGCCCTTGGAATAGGTTTGATAAACATACTCATCAACTATTCCATTTCCGGTAGTATCTTTGGCATCGGTTACGCGGGTTATGTTCAGCCATGGCCCGCCGTCATCAGGACCGTTATACTGATAGTAAGGATACTGCATATCCTGATAATCAATTCTATGAAATCTGAATTCGAAACCGGTTTTTAAACCATGGTGACGGTCTACTTGGCTGGTAATATCGAATTTTATAGTGCGGGTACGCGTATAATCGTAATGATACTGAGCCCAGCGGTCATAGCCGCGGTCAAGAAAATTATCAGAGCTATCCCATTTGCCGTTGCCGTTAACATCAGTATAAGCCTCGCCATAATCATAATAGCCATTTGGCGGGTCATAATAGCCATTACCATTGCGGTCTAAAAATGGAATTCCTTCAGACCATTCATCATTAGGTCCGGTATAATCTCCGCTAATGTCATAATCATCAGCTGGATCCCAATAATCACCACTTAATGTGTCATCAGTGTATATTCCGTTTCCATCTCCATCAATAAAAGGCTCGCCAAGACTTATATCGCCATCAAAATATGGTTCCGGCATGTCTTCATCGAATATGTCGCGCAATTCGGGATCGTAAATGCCATTGCCTTCACCATCTTCATCTACATATACCGAGTCGCCGTCATCATAGGCGCCATCGCCATTAACATCAACATAATAAACATCGTATGCTATCTGTTCGGCAGGATCCCAAATACCGTTGCCATTACTGTCAATATATGGCTCGGGGTCCCATTGGCCATTGCCGTTAATATCAACATAAGTATCTATGCCGGGGTCAAATTGGCCGTTATAATTATAATCAGTATATGGTTCGCCCCAAATGCCATCGCCATTAATATCTTCAAATTCTTCTGCATTGTCCCATTGTCCGTTGTCGTTGGCATCATAATAAGACTCGAACCATTCAATCGGCGAGTATATTTCAGTTGGCGTAAGACCGCCGGGTTTGCGTTCGTAAGTTTGAATAACCTCGCTTAATAGGAGTTCGCCAAAAGAATCTTTCAAAAATGGCGGGTTAAAGGAAAATTTAGCTGATTTAATCTCGGTTGAATTAAATAATCTGGTGGCAGTTTCAGGTGTATATAAATAAGTCCAACTGAAATTATGTCCGCGGCTCCACTCTTTGCTGTAGCGCAGGTTAAGCTTGTACCGCGAATTAGGGTCCATTTTCCAAGTTAATTTAGCTAAGCCGGAATATTTATTTACTCTTTTTCTGGGAATATCCATTCCCCAAAAATCATCCGAACCATAATCGATTTTAGATTTCAGCGAGGGATAATCATTATAATCTACCCAGGTATTTGATTTATCTGCGCTGAAGCTGGTATAATAAGCCATATTTTCTCCCGGCCATTTAAGACCTAAAGCAGGCACCAGCTTATCCGACAGCAAAGGCAAAGGTCCGCCCATGCTAACATTAAAAATATCCTGATCAAAAGAATAATCATTTAAACTTGGAAAACCCAAGTCGTCAGTTTTAAACTCTGCATAGATTTGGGTATATTTATTTGAACCTTCTTTACGAGTAGTAGTAACAAGTCCGCCAGCCATATCACCATACTCAGCCGGGTAGTTGCCTTTCATAATAGAGACATCTTCGATATCGGAGGCAGCCATATTCATCGACATTCTTGAAATCGGCGTAGCTTCGCTACCGCCCATATTCACGCCGCCGTAACCGCCGAGCTGGTCGCGAATTAAAACGCCGTCATCAACAAAAGCTAATTCGCCGGCGCGCGAACCGCGAACATGTAAAGCTCCACCCTGCGATACAAAACCGGTCTGGGTCTTAATAATGCCTTCAATATTAATAGCCGGAATAGAAGCAATCTCATCTTTGTTCATTCGGTCAACACTGCTCACTTCAAACTTGTCAATATCAGGACGCCTACCAATAACTACTATGCTATCCATATTGATAGCTTCGGATACTAATTCAAAATCCTGTTCTGTGGTAACATCAGCTTGAACCAGCACATTGGTAACAGTTAGTTTATTATAACCAATACAATGACCAACTAAAGAGTAGGTGCCGGGCGGCACGTTTAAGATAACATAAGATCCATCTATCGGATTAACATTAGCTCCCATAGTTGTGCCTTCAATAATCACGCGAGAACCGGGAATAGCTTCTTTGTTCTCGCTATCGGTAATTACTCCCATGATTTTTCCGGTAGTTCCCGCAAATACTAAATGGAAACATAAGATTATGAAAGACATTGCTATAAGGCTTATAAACCTTGCCAATTTCATACTCGACCTCCTCTTAATTCTATCGCCTTTTATTAATATTTTTCCTAAATATCGGGAAGTAGTATCTTTCCTCCCAAACTCTCTTCCTGCTCTTGCTGTTTCTTAATGTCCTTACATTGCTAAATACAATCCAACACTTAAAATATTCCCAAAAATATTTAGCTCCGGTTACTAATCACCGCTTGGTAACCATCGGAAATATTCCATACAATTTGTTTATTACAAACATGAAAGTCAAGCAATTTTTAATAAGTAGTTTTACTTATCTAAGATTTTATATTTTAGCATTACTAAAAAACGAAATACAATGATAAAAATCAAGGATGCTATCCCGCATTATTCATAAATTCTGCTATCCCTGATTATTTATAGATTATAGCATACAAATATTGCAATGTGTAAATTAGTCCCGCAGGTTAAAACTACTTGAGGTTTGATATATTTAACTGGCGGGTCAAGTCCCAAGTGGTCTTGGCCTGCTTCGGTATTGCGTAAATCCGTCATTGCTCCGCCTTTTACGAACGTCTTAAGTGGACGCGGCAATCTCAATGCCCTAATTAGCACGGCAACAACGAAATTGCCACATCGTCCGCCGCGGCGGACTTCTCGCAACGACTCGCCTACTCTTTAATGTTGTCGCAAGTTACTTCCGACAGTATTTAGCAGCCATGCGGGCAAACAAAAAAACGGCCGGGTAAAAACCCGACCGTTAAAAACCATAATAGAATGTATGGAATATTATTACTTAATCATCACAGCTTGTTTGGTTTCGGAAACACCACCGGCAGTGAGTTTATAGAAATAAACACCAGAGGCAACATCTGAAGCATTCCAGACTACCTCATGCGAACCGGCATTCATATGCTCATTAACAAGCGTGGTTACTTTCGCGCCGGTTAAATCGAATATATCGACAGTAACAGGAGCAGCTTCCTTTAAGCTAAATGATATCACAGTGCTGGCATTGAATGGATTGGGATAGTTCTGGTTCAGACTGAAATTCTCTGGACGATTAGTGTTTTCGTCCACACTGCTTGCATAAGGATTTGGATAAGTCAGATACAAAACAGGGTTCTCGGTTGCGGTGCCCTCTGTTTGAACAATGCCGCCGGCATCCTTATCGTTAATATAAAGAACATGCAGGTTTTCATCGACTACATCGGCCAAAGTTGACCAGTGGTCGCTGTCGCATTCGCCGGGGAAACAGCCGGGTGATGCCGAGTTGGTCAGGTTATATAAGCTAGTATCCCATGAACCGCCATATGGTTTACAAACCATATAGATTTCACCATTACCAAAACCGCCTTCGGAAATATCGGAAGTATCGAAATATGTAAATGTGCAGAATAAATTGTTGTCGGTGTCAACGCCAAGATTCATCTTGCTGATACTGCGGTTCCAGGCGCCTTCTATGGTCGTCCACAGTGAATCCGGATGATGAAATATTGTTTCGATTTCATCTGATTCTTCATCCCAATGCTTAAGGTTGGTGCGATAATAAATACCTTCATCGGTAACCCACTGGTCTGTCCAGACCACATGGATATTGTCGTTGTAATCAAATAAGACATCAAGGTCTGTATAGGCAAACAATGAATCATCATCGGTGGTATAGTTTGTGATATTGTTTCTGCCGTAGCGGAAATCCCATGAGGTGCCGTCATCAGAAATAACATAATAGATGTCGTTATACCACTGAGTGCTAGTATCAGTAGTTTTGGAATAAGCAATAACTACTCTGTCGGAAACAGGCGAAGCATCGACTACGCTGCTAATAACCATGACTGTATCGACAAACTGAAGCGTACTCCATGTGGCGCCACCATCGGTTGAGCCGGTGTATGCCATTCTCTGCATGCGGAGTGTGGTATTCTCTGTCATAGTTACATGAATATTATCATTGCGGTCGACACACATATAAGGCCAATAACATCTGCCGGGGCTGTCGGGTGTCTGCGGGAACAGTTCGTCCGGCGGGTTGTAATGGTCGAATATTCCCATGCCCGATATCTCGTTATCGATAGAAACGGTAGCATAAGTAGGCGAACTTCCGCCTGAGGAATGGTAAGCGAAACAGCCTTGAGTGCCGCTGTAGATATCTAAGTTTGTATAACCTGCGCCAGCATCAACATTGACCTGTCCGTCGATCTCATTCGGGTTCAGAACGCCGTTAGCATCCATCCAGTTGTGATAAACATGACGGGGAACTTGCGGATATGGCCAACCATTCAAATACATCCAGTCAAAATAGATAGAACCATCATCGCAGATAGCTACACGATTGCCGCTTGAACCGTTGGTCTGGTAATCATAATAAGTTATACCTACTTGCAAACCCGGCGAATCAGTAGAAGTACCGGGAACATACGGATAAACCTCGACATCGGGAAGAGGCTCATCGCCTTTAATAATATTCTGCTGTGTCATCGGAGCGGTTTTTGAAAGCTCGGCAACAGCACCTGCGGTTAATAAAAACGCAGCTAGAACTGATAAAATAAAAATTTTTTTAATCATTCCTTATCTCCTTAAAAAGTACAAACGTTTACAAACCTAAACTATTTTCTGTGTTTGCTACATCACCTCCCTATGCTTTGATGTAAATTCATTGTTTATTTGCCAACTAAATTTTTCTTTGAACGCTTCAGCCATCTCCCTCTTTGAAATATTAATCAACTCTGCCTTTCCACTAAAAACATTTTCAAAACTAATCAGAAATCTCTTTTCTAAAGCTTTAAAGTTAACGGTTTTTCCAATAATTTGGCAAAGATTCGTGGAAGATTCTGCTATCTTCCTTTGTATTAACAACTTATTTTCGACTTTCAGCAAGTCAACCGTTGAAATCTCAGAATCAGCTAAAGGTATCGAGCCATGAACCAATACTGAATCAGGATAAACCCTTTGAGCCATAGGAGCAATCTTTTTTCCGCCGCATACAACCTCATACTGTGACGGCGCTGCCAAACAGGGTTGATGATGGCTATTAACTGCTTTTTTTAAACCATCCGCCAAAGATGCCTTGATACCCAGAGCTTCCAATCCTTCTATAATAACCCTGCCAGCCTTAAAAAAGAAGTCTTTTGCTGCAAACTTTTCTGGTTTTTGATAATCGAGAGCGCCGATAATGCTAAAACTTAAATCACCGTCATGAAGGAGTTCTCGTCCGCCGGTGGGACGACGAACAAGGTTAACCTTATTCCGCCAACAACTCTCAAAATCAACCCTTTTTTCTATCCGCTGATGGAACCCGCAACTAAGAGTCGGCTTACTCCAGCGATATAAACGAAATACAACAGACACTTTGGATTCGACGGCCCGACAAGCCAGTAAATCATCAATAGCCATATTCAAAGCGCCATTGCGAGCAGGATCATTAATGAACCTTAAACTATTCATTTGTCAAACAACAATATTTATCTAACATATTTCAAGCAAATTACATGCCTTAATAATTATAAGAGCCACTCATTAAATTGTCAAGGATGGAAATATTAACTGCATGCTATTTCTAAACTTAATTGATATTTGTTATAAAAACAATACTCCTCGTTAGAACTCATAATTTGCATGATTTTTATTTAGCAACTTATTTCATACCCTGTGCAAAATTCGGGTTTAATCAGTTTTATTATACTTTTATATTAATTTATAATCAATTGCAATAATGTCAAGGAGTTTTTATAATATAATGTAAATAAACGAATTGCGGCTTTCTTCAAACCGCAAGTCGCTCTTGCGCGACATATTTATATAAATTTTACTATCATTTAAGAACACTACTGTCCGGCCTTTTCAACAGAATTCTCCAATTAATACACAATAAATGAAACTTGATTAAGCCATAACATATAAAACAATAAGCCGTTAGAGTATCTTTATAAACACCTGTGTTCTGTTTTTTGCTTCATAGATATTTCCGGATTAGATTTCAGAAGTCGACTTTGATTCGATGATTATCCATTTACGTCATTCCCCCGCCGCGGCGGGGGAATCCAGAAATCCGCCAGTGGCGGACGGGGCTGTTAGTTAACTCAATGGTGGATGACAAAAACACCGTGCCCCGTGTCCGCAGACAGGCGGGCGCCGGCAGGCAGGAGCTGTCAGCATGACCAATCTCTGGATTCCCAATCAAGTTGGGAATGACGCGGGC
>JAGGSN010000211.1 GCA_021159005.1 Candidatus Zixiibacteriota bacterium
AGTCGACTTCTGAAATCTAATCCGGAAATATCTATTGAAACAAAAAACAGAACACGGGTGTTTATAAAGATATTCTAACGGCTTATTGTTTTATATGTTATGGCTTAAGCAAGTTTCATTTATTGTGTATTAATTGGAGAATTCTATTGAAAAGGCCGGACAGTAGTGAGTTGAATTAGTAATGAATTTACGATATTTATTTATTAGCCCACCGAAGGCGGGTTAGGATCATCCATCGTAAGCGGATGTCCCGCTATGTTCAGAAAAGAATGGGAAATTCCTCTAATTATTGTGCTTGTTTTCATCAATACAATATTATAAATTTTCCCTATGCCGGATATTAAAACAGCTTGGAATAAAATAGCACCGCTATATCATCGTAAATATCTAATCAGGACAAATACCGTTCATTATGGGCCGCTTTGTCCGGGCGAGGATAAGCTTGGGCTTCTTGGCAATATCGCCGGTAAGAAAGCTATTGATTTAGGTTGCGGCGCCGGTCAGAATGCCATAGCTCTTGCTAAGGAGCATGCAGATGCTGCCGCTGTTGATTTCTCGGCAAATCAGTTGACAGAAGCTATGGAATTAGCCCAGCGCGAAAATGTTTCGGTTGAATTTATCAATAGCAATATAATCGATATGCCCTGTATAAAAGATGATACTTTTAACGTTGCTATTTCTGCCTGCGCTATGGCTTTTGTCAATAATATATCAGCCGCTTTTTCAGAAGTCTTTCGCATACTTAAGCCCGGTGGTAAATTTATATTATCTGTTATGCATCCCGCGCAGTATATTCTTGATGGCGTTGAAGGTTCCATGTATTTTAACTCATCATATCCATTCAATCCCCGCCTTTTGAAGTGGAGCTGGGATTTGGATGGTAAAAAGATTAAATTTCAGCATTACCTTCGCTCGATAGCTGATTATCACAACAATCTTAACAAGGCAGGGTTTATGGTTAAAAAAATATTAGAACCAAAACCGACTTTGAAAACTCCGCACATTGCCTTTTCTAAAGAGATTATGAAAGAATATCCATACATTGCCAAACATCTGCCAATAACATTGATATTTTCCTCGGTTAAACCGGAATATCACAAAAAAAGAGGAAGCTTATGAATAAACAACCATTATTACGGTACTGGCGTGTGGTGCGACGGCTTACAATAAGACTTTTAGAAGAATTCCCGCCTGATTCGTTTGATTTTAGACCGGCTCCGGAGATTATGACAGTGTCGCAATTATTTAAACATATACTGCAAGTTGAAATTTATATCAGGGATGGCTTTCTTGCCGGCAAATGGGAAATCCCCGAAGAACCCAGCAGTAATATTTTCGAAAAGGAGATGTTGAAAGACAAGCTGGCTATTGAAAGTAAAAGAACGCTGCAGCTTCTTTCAGAGGTGCCGGAGGGTAGATTTATGAAAATTATAAAAACGCCCTATGGCAATCTATCAGGAGAGATACTTCTTCAGGTGGCAGTGGATGAGGAAATCCATCACCGAGGAAATCTATATACATATTTGCGGTGTCTTGGAAAAACGCCGCCTCAAATGATACAGCATTATGATGAAATATTAATGGAGGACAACGATGTTTGAAAAACTCAGCAAGACAATAGACGGCTTTAAACAAAAAGTGATAGATATCCAGAAACTGATGGTTTCGATACCGGCTCTGGCTCCCGAAAATGACGGCGATGGGGAAACTAAAAAAGCGGAAGCTTTGATGGAATACCTTAAAAAAGAGGGGTTTCCCGAACCGAAAAATTATCCCGCGCCTGACAACAGGGTTTCAGCCGGCGAGAGGCCAAATATTGTATACCGCATAAAAGGCGAGGATTCTTCCCGCTGTATCTGGATTATGAGCCATCTTGATGTCGTTCCCGCCGGCGAGCTTTCGCTTTGGGATTCCGACCCATTCGAGCTTAAGGTTGACGGCGATAAGCTCATCGGACGCGGAGTCGAGGACAACCATCAGGGAGCAGTCGCTTCATATATTGCGGTTAAGGCGCTAATTGATACCGGTATCACTCCTAAATATGATGTTGCCATACTTTTTGTTGCCGATGAGGAGGTTGGCTCTAAGTATGGTATTGATTATATTCTGAAAAATCATGACCTTTTTGGCAAAGATGATTTGATTTTAGTTCCCGATTCCGGCGAACCTACCGGCGCGGCTATCGAAGTGGCGGAAAAGTCAATAGTCTGGATTAAAATTGAGACCCGAGGCAAACAATGCCATGCCTCGCGCCCGGATTTGGGTATAAACGCTTTTAAAGCTGCCTCTAATCTAGCTGCTAAAATCGATGAATTATATAAAGAATTCGATGCCAAGGACGAGCTTTTCGAGCCGGCTATATCAACATTCGAGCCGACAAAGAAAGAAGCTAATGTGTCTAATGTCAACACTATTCCCGGCGATGATGTTTTCTGGATTGACTGTCGGGTTCTGCCGAAATATCCCCTTAGCGATGTTGAGGCGAAAATACGTGAATGGGCAGATGAAATAGAGAAAAAGTTTGGCGTCAGTATGACTATTTCGCATGCGCAGAGAGCTGAAGCCGCACCGCCGACATCAGTTGATGCTCCGGTTGTAAAAGCATTGTCGAAAGCGATTAGGAAAATCTATAATGTTGAACCAAAACCGATTGGCATAGGCGGCGGCACTGTGGCGGCTTTGATACGCGAAAAAGGGCATCCGGTTGTAGTCTGGGCAAAAATCCATGAAATGGCGCATCAACCGAATGAATATGCCTATATTTCGAATACTTTGGGCGATGCTAAAGTGTTTGCGCATGTGTTTATGGATAAATAAGCATATAAGCAAAATCTTATTTACATTTTATAAGTTAGTGTAGCTAAGGTGGTTATAAGAATATTGACAAATATGCCCTGTTAAGGGGGCATATTTGTATTTGTTATTGTAAAATGTTATAACACTAGGAGTTGCCATTTATGCTGTGTCGGTTTACAGCGGAGCATGAACTGACACATTTTACCTGACAAGAATATCGGCAAGTTATCCTATTTCACTACGACCTGCCTGCCAAATATTTATTAACAGGCTTTCGTTTCACAAAAGTATTCTCAAGGAGGACAAATTGTTCAAAATTGCTGTAATCATCGTATTTGTTTTGCTGGCAAAATCAGTAGCTTTTACTCAAGTGGATTTTATGTCATTCAAACCAATCTGTAATGAAATAACCCTGTATCAGAATTTCTTTGATGATGGCGATAATGCCGGCCAGACTCTGCAAATACTCTCAATTAATTCATTGAGACTTTTCACCGATTTTAATATCGAGTTCGTTGCGGATTTCAATCGTGAAAAAACTCCCGGTAAAAACAATGATTATTATATGGAAATCGGGATAGTTAAACCGGTTTGGAAAAAAATATCAGTGAATTGCCAGCGCATATATGGAACATTTATCGACAAGCCTGTAAATCAAATCGGCTGTAGATATAGCTTTTAATATCTCGGCAATTTGCAGCGGTGTATACTTCCATCCTAAACCAGACAGCCCAAGACAGGTCTTATAGCTCAGACGAACCGTATGTCTGCAACAACACGTTTTTATGCGCCAACAAATATATTGTCATACAATGAATACTGCATTATAATAGAATTAATATGTGATTAATGAAAAACATGGCTATCTATAATATAACCAAGAAGGTAACTAATTATGCAAAATCCTCTTTCCTGGGAAGAATATTTCATGACTTTGGCAATAGTGGCCTCATTAAAATCTAAAGACCCCAGTACGCAGGTCGGAGCGGTGATAGTTGACAATAAAAACAAAAAGGTAATCAGCTCAGGCTATAATGGTTTTCCTCGATACTTAGATGACGATAAAATTCCGCAAACAAGGCCGGAAAAGTACATGTATGTCGTCCATGCCGAACTCAATGCCATTCTTCATGCGCAAAGAGATTTAAACAACTGCACCCTGTATGCTACGGTGTTTCCCTGTTCGGAATGTATGAAAGCTGTAATTCAGACAGGAATAAAGACCGTGATATATTTAAACGAACTTGCCGGCAAGGATTGGGAACTTCACAAGAAAGCTACTCTGAAAATGGCAGAGTTAACCGGTGTAGTAGTCCGTAAATTTGAGGGTCAAAACGAGATTATGGATTATTTGCAATCGAAAGTGAATATTCGGGGGAAGAAATAAAAACTTTGAAATAATATCTAAGTATATCCATCATAAGCCTTTGGCGGTAAAGCTATACGCATGAAATATCGAGTCAAAGCCGGGTTTCAAGAAAGAGGAATTTTTATACCAAAATATATTTTCCCTTACAGTTTTCCTTTACTCTCCTCTATAAACTGCACTACCTCATCAACTGCAGGTATGCCTTGACGGCCGCCTATGCGCTGGCATTTCAAGGCGGCGGCGGCGGAACTGAATTCAATTACCTCCGGCAAATCCCAATTTTTCCCAAGGCCATAGATAAATGCGCCATGGAAAACATCGCCGGCTCCGGTTGTATCAACAACTTCAGTCTTGAAAGCATCCTGATGAAAAAACTTGCCCTCGGCGGCGCAAATGACGCCATCAGCGCCCAGAGTAATGACTACTGTTTTAAATCCCAGTTTTTGCAGTTTTATGGCAGCTTTACCGGGTTCATCCTCGTGGGTAAAATTTTCGGCGAAGTTTTTAGAAACTACCATGTAATCAACTAATGGCAGCAGTTCTTGGATATTTTCACGGGGCGAGCCGGCATCTAAAATAACCTCGGCGCCATTTTGTTTGGCGATTTTTGCGGCGGCAATGCAGGCTTTGTTTTCCCGGCCATCGATGAGGAGATATCGGCAGGATTTGATGATGTCCTGATTAAGTTCTGCCTCCGTTAAATCCGCTATTTCAGTACGGTCTAAGACTACTGTACGCTGGCCGGTGTGAGAATCGACCCAGATGAAAGCTCGCGGCGTGCGGCTATAGGTATCGAAAATCATGGCCTGAATATCGACATCGAAACGTTTTAGCTCGGAAGCGACAATTCTTCCTTCGGGATCGTTGCCGCATTTGCCAATAAACGATGATTTCTCGCCAAAATGGCTTATTGCACATAAAGCAGATGGTACTGGTCCGCCTCCAGTGCGGGAAAATTGAAGAGCATCACGTTTCTCATCCGGTCCGGGATATTTTTCTATTAAACAGATATAATCAAGGGCGCATAACCCAACGCCGACTGCGAAAACATCTTTATTTGATGAATGCGACTTGTCCGTTTGTTCCATCTTTTAGCTTCCGTATAAATTCCTTGTTTTTCGAGGTTCTAACCTCAACTGTAAATGTTACTTCTTTATCATAAGATGTATCTTTTAAAACTGCCTTAAATGAGGAGATAATATTATGCACTAATGATACGAATTCAAAAGACGTTGTAAACATGACTGTTTCGGTATGATATTTTTTTACAATTCCGCTTTTTTTTAATGCATCCGAAGCCGTCTTGCTGTAAGCTTTTATCAATCCGCCTGTTCCTAATTTAACACCGCCAAAATACCGAGTAACAATCACTATTACATTCGAAAGATTGTGCGACTCTATAGCTTTAAAGATTGGCAGCCCGGCAGTGTGGCTTGGCTCTCCAGCATCAGAATATCTAAATCGTCTTTTTCTTCCACTGTCTACTATCCAGGCATAACAGTTATGAGTGGCATCATGGTATGTCTTGGCAATCTCATCGAGAATCTGCTGAGTCTCTCCGATATCGCTAACTTTCCGAACAGTGGCAATGAATCTACTGCCCTTAACTTTCAGTTCGGCTTGAGAGGCTTCCTTAATTTCAAAAAACAAATCTTTATTATTAGTATTATACATAGCCCCTATCCCTTTTCCTGATTTTAATAGTATACAATAGCATTAGAGAATTTAATGGCCAACTTGTTATTCTAATACTCAATAGTATTAAATTATCTTCTAAAACTTTTTTTGTCAAACTAAAATCTGTAATTCCTGTTATCTTTGCAAGGCAATCGGAGAATACCGGAAATTTTATCGCAACAATATTTTGTTAAGCGCTATATTTCAGTATTTCGTCTATTTCGCCTAAATCCTTTATTTTTATTATCATGTTTTCCAACAATGTTTCGCTATCATGGATATCATCAGGGTCGAATACAAAGACTGATTTTCCCTGATCTAAAGCCGCTCGGGCAGTATACAATTCTCCTTTTTTATTGTCTCCTATCTGCGCCATTATTACAACATCAGCAAGCGCAGCGATTATTCGATTGCGTGAAACCAATCGGCCGGCAACAGCATCAGCGTGAACATTAAATTCAGAGATTACGACGCCCGACTCGGTAATCAATTGCGCCAAGGAAATATTTTCCTCGGGATAAATATTGAGATGGCCGCAGCCGAGAACGGCAATAGTCTTACCGTTATTTTTAAGACAGCCAAGATGCGCCGCGGAATCGATTCCAGCGGCTAAACCGGAAACAACCGTTATGCCGCGTTTGGAAAATTCGCGTGCGAAATCAACTGCCGCCTTTATGCCGGCATTATCCGGTGATGTCGTACCAACAATGGCCGCCCCGCCACTTGAAAGCAATTGCAAGTCGCCCCTGACATACAATAACAGCGGCGGATCGGCTATTTTCCGGAGTGATTCAGGGTAAGCATCATCAAAATAGCTAATAACATCTATATTTATTGTGCTCAAATGGTTAACAATTTCACGGGCTTCAGCCAATGATTCTTGCGAATCTGTAATTTTTTGCGCCCGCTCAAGGTTGATGCCGACCATCGATGAGATATCTTCAGGATCACGCTCAAACAGATTTGCCGGCTCTCCATAGGTTATCATTAGTTGTTGGAACAATTTCGGGCCGACATGGCCATATTCTTTCAAAGCCAGGCAGACAATGGCAACGTCATCAATATTTATCATTTAAAAAAGCTCCCAATCACCAAATTTAAGACATTGAAACAAAAACGTTCAGATTAACGTTTTCATCCTTTGAAAATAACATGATAAGTTATGCTATTAAATATTGTTAATCAATTAAAAAATGGTTCGTTTCTATGGATAGCTTATCAGAACTAAATTCTAACCTATCAGTTTGATGGCGTCATGTTTACATACCTAATGCAAAATCCGGGATAAAAAACCGTATTCTCAAACAATTCTGCTTGACTTTTAAGAGGCAACACTAAACTATGTTAGTTATGAAATCCGAACAGATTAATGCTAATAAAACTAACAAACAATATGATGTTATGACGCCTACCGCTTATGTTTTCGGAGCGGTAATATTTATACTTGGAGTTGTTGGCGTTTACATGATGGTGGCAAAGCCGCATGTCAACCCGCTTCTTACTATATTTTTCTATTCTATCCCCTCCAACTGCGCAATTGCAGTGTTTCCGCACGAACCTGTTTTAATCTGGTATGGCAAGACGGTTAATCTCTGGGAATTGACAATCGCTGCTACATTGGGTACCATATTAGCCGGCTATATCGATTACAAGTTCTTTTCACCGCTTCTGAATACCCAGTTCACAGCTTCCAAGTATAAAACCAAATCATTTTACAGAAAAGCTTATAAATGGTTTTACAAGGTGCCTTTTATTGCTCTTGTCGTTGCCGGCTTTTCGCCGATACCTTTTTTCCCATTCAAGTTTATGGTTTATTCCTCTAAATATCCTTACTGGCGCTACCTTACAGCAATAGCCATCAGCCGGTTCCCCCGCTATTACCTTCTGGCTTTAGCAGGTTTTGCTTTTAAGATTCCCGACTGGATAATTTTTGGGTCTTTCTTTGTAATGCTGGGGATAGTATATTATAAAAAAGTAATCGGCTGGATTTTAAAGCCGTTTGAAATAGCATTAAAGTTTATAAAAGGCGAACGAATTATAGTTCAAAAAAATAATGTATCAGGAGATAATATGGAAAAAACTATATCAACCCCTCTGGCAATCAGGATTGCTTTACATACGGCGAAAAACATGCTGCTTAAAAGGCCGATTTGCGTTGCTCTGGAAGTAACCCATAACTGTACAGCCAACTGCAAACATTGCGATAAGGGTCCTCATGTTGAAGATAATGCTGTTGGCCCGGCTGATTATAAACGTATATGTGAGGAATTATCGCCAAGCCTGATTCAGATAGCCGGCGGAGAACCATTGAAAAGAGAAGAACTTCCCGATATTGTCAAAGCATTATATAAACCAAACAAGACGCCGTTTTTAGTGCTAATCACAAATGCATCGCTTCTGACAAAGGAAAAATATCTCGAGTTGAGAGAGGCGGGCATAAGGCAATTTTCCATATCATTGGATTTTCCGGATGAGCGTCATGATGATTTCCGCCGCATCCCCGGACTGTTCGACCATCTAAATGAGCTGATACCCGAGTTGTTGTCTTTTGGCAATGGCGATGTTGTAGTCAATACCTGCATTACCCGCGCTAATTATCCCTATTTGCTTGATATTGCAAAAAAAACAGGCGAATGGGGCGCCAAATTAAATTTCTCATCCTATACCAACCTGCGGACTAATAACAACGAATTTAACCTTCGCTACCCTGAAGATACCGAGAAGCTGAATAAAATCATCGCAAAGATGTATTCCGGCAATGGTGAATACGACAATGTGATGACCTCTGAAAAAGTAATTCGACGCTATAATCAATTTTATGAGAAATGCTATATGCCTAATTGCGGCGCCGGTTATAGATTTTTAATAGTTAATCCCGATGGCAGATTAACTCCCTGCGCCATGTTTATCGAGGAACGCTATGATAGCCGTCAGGAGCTTATTGAAAAATTCGTCAAGAAGTCCGATTGCGGCGGTTGTTATATCTCAATGAGAGCTAATACTGAAAAATCAGCTTGGGAATTATTAACAGATAATCTGAATTTCTTCAAGCTTTCACAGAAAAGCGCTAAGAAATATAAAAACGAAGAGAAGGTTCTTGAGAAATTAGAGGTTGGTTAGCAGAATATAAAGAAGAACTTTCCCTGCGATATTGCTAAGGTTCAATATAAGAACAAGCTATTTTTTAAACACGCCTGCCAGGTCTTTCTGTAAATATGAACTTACAGTTGACAATAGTTCCTGTAAAATCATACTATATTATAGAAATGATTATTGAAAGATTTAAAAATACAGCAATTATTAGATGCTTAAAAACAAGCTCGTATAATAGGTACTTGTTTGTTTTGAGCATTGTTGGTTTTATTGCTATTCTTTTGAGTACCGCCAAGTATGGTGTTGTAATCTCACATGATTCGGTGAGCTATATAGCCGCCGCCAAAAGCCTTGTTTCGGGAAATGGTTTTATCTGCTATAACGGCAGTCCCTATGTAAATTGGCCGCCGTTATTTCCAATTTCATTAGCTGTTTTTTCGATTTTTGGAGCAGAACCACTTGACATCAGCAGATGGCTTAATGCCTTTATATTTGCCGCCCTGATATTGGCATCCGGCAAATTGTTCAAACAATTTATTAAAAATGAAACGATAGCTTTACTTGCCGCTGCCTCAATTCTTATCTCTATTCCTCTTTTCCAAATTTATAGAACGGCATTATCAGAATCGTTATTTATTTTATTAGCGGTATTTTTCGTATGTGTAATATCTAATTACTTGGCAAATGCTAAAACATCAACCCTTCTTCTGGTTTCATCAATAGCGGCTCTATGTTGTTTACAGCGATACATAGGGATTACTATTGTTATTACCGGAGTTATTTTAATATTTATCGGTTTACGGAAAATGAGTTGGTTGATCAGATTAAAACATGCGGCGATTTTCTGCTTAATCTCGTTGACGCCACTATTTTTATGGATTATAAGAAATTATACTATCACATCAACGTTCGCAGGGAAAAGGGTTCCGTCAGAATTTACCATAGGTCTAAATTTAGCGTATGCTATCGATTCGCTAACTAGCTGGTTTCTGACGCCTCAGATTCCGAGTTATATCAGAACAATAATCGCGGCAGTATTTCTATTAATAGCAGCCACACTTTTTATTATGGCACGGTTTCAAAATAGAAATCTTGTATCATTAGGATTGATTAAATCATATCCGGCAACGGTTTTTATCATAATTTATTTTACAGCGCTTATAATTTCATCAACGTGTTTTGCCTATGACCCGATAGGACATAGATTGCTGCTTCCTGTTTATGTTTTTATAATTCTTTATATCTTTCTGGGAATCGAATTATTAATAAATATTATAAAAAGTTCGGCGTTTAAATATAAGTCGTTGCTTCATAATTGTATTATCGCAGTATGTACAGCATCTCTTCTCTGCTCTCTTACAATATTAGCGTTTAAGATAAATGTATGGATTCATAGAGATGCGGCAGGCTACGGTTCAGATGTTTGGCAAGAATCATGTTTAATGAATACGCTGGATATGCTGCCGGTTAAAAACTGTAAAATTTACAGCAACGCTCCCATGGAAATATTTATTTATAAAAATCGTTATGCGAATATGAGTCCGCGTATAGATAAGGATATAGCAGAATTCAAAGACAATATGTCATCAACAGAGGCTAACTACCTTGTCTGGTTTACGAATAATAAACCGTATTATTTATATCAATTAGACGAGCTTGCTGAATATTTTCAGCTTGAAAAGATAGTGGAAGTAGAAGACGGCGCGATATATTACCTAAAGAAATACTAAAAAACGATTATAATTCTGTTCATTTTTTCGTCTTTAATAATCGCGATTAAAGCATCTGAATATAATTTCCTTATTCAATCCCATATACTTGATTCGGACAGAGATACTCCGGAAATTTATCAATCAGTTTTTTTCGTATCAGATAGCATAAATGGCAATGGCTAACATAAGTATCGCCATCGGGAAGACCATACACCTTAGCTAATTCAGCCGGGCCTCCCTTTAAAAGCGGACCGATAATAGGGTGCTTGCGGGGACGATAACCCGACATAATATGACTTAAGGGATTTTCCCAGATATTTCCAATGGACAACCCCTGACAGACAAATACATTGCCGAAAGGGTCTATATGTACTCGCTTCGGATTAGCTAAATCCTCAAACGGGCATTCCGTGAAGCAATCAAACTTAAGGCGGGGCAAACCCTCGGTAAGTTTATCCACTGCGCGGCCTTTAAATACGACATCTCCGCCAACTATGGGTTCGCCTTTTTTTATATCCCTTTCCGAAAGAACCACCGGCTTTTCGATACAAATTGAACCTGCCGGCAAGCCAAGTTTTTTGGCCGCTTTTACCGCATTTTTCGCGGGGCTGTTTTCCGGATCGCTGCTGTGAAAAATATCATCTGATACGGATAGGTCGTCAAGCCCGATTTCAATAATCGGCTCAAGCCACAGCATGGCGTCTCTTTCTGAGGTCGCCCAATAGCTGTTTGTTACTATCATCTTCTTGAGATTAAGCTTGTCAGCAATTCGGAGAGTTTCCAACATGAGCGGATAATACAGAAACGGCTCGCCGCCCTCGACACAGATTGACTCAATGCCGGCTTCAATTCCCTGCACTATTGCTTTCTCGATTTGGTCGATAGTAAAAGTTCCCTCTAAGTGGGGACCGCAATATAAAAAGCAGTGATCGCACTCATAAAGGCATTGATAGGTCAGTAGAAAATGTATGCTTTTTAACATAACAATTAAAAGATAGGACTATTATGTACAGCTTGCAAGGATTTATTTCGGCAGAGGTATATCATTTGGATTTATTAAAATCGTCAAGACGCGCTGGTTATCAAGAGCTGATACATATTGAAATAGCGCTTGATAACCAGAGATTAATTTCAGCTTTATTTTCACTACTGTCCGGCCTTTTCAATAGAATTCTCCAATTAATACACAATAGATGAAACTTGCTTAAGCCATAACATATAAAACAATAAGCCGCTATAATATCTTTATAAACACCTGTGTTTTGTATTTTGCTTCATAGATATTTCCGGATTAGACTTCAGAAGTCGACTTTGATTCGATGATTATCCATTTATGTCATTCTCCCGCCGCTGCGGGGAGAATCCAGAAAACCGTTAGTTAACTCAATGGTGGATAGTAAAAATACCGTGCCCCCGTGTCCGCAGACAGGCGGGTGCCGGCAGGCAGGAGGTATCGGCATGACCAATCTCTGGATTCCCAATCAAGTTG
>JAGGSN010000212.1 GCA_021159005.1 Candidatus Zixiibacteriota bacterium
GTCTGCGGACACAGGGCACGGTATTTTTACTATCCGCCATTGGGTTAGCAAATAGATTCCCGGATTCCCCCGCCGCGGGGGAATGACGCAAATGGATAATCATCAAATCAAAATCAATTACTAAAATCTTAGCTCGAAATATTTAACAAAATAAAAGATGAAGTGCCGATGTTTATCGGAGTCGCCCAACATCCCGCTGCTCCATGGGTTATGAAATAAGCAAGTTTCGATTGTTTGGGTATTATTTTAAGAACTCTATAAAAAAGGCCGGGCAGTAGTGAAAGCATATAAAGCTGAAATTAAATTCTAATAGTTTGATATCTCATAATATTGTCCGCACGTAAGGGCATATTGCATACGCCCATCGTCCGCCAACTGATGCTTGTAAAAAAAAGTAATTTTATAATATTTGCCTATGAAGTCTATAACCATTATATTATTAATCAATTAAATTAAATAATAAAAGGAGATTTTTAATGAGCAATCATAAAAGAAAAGAATGGTACAAAAACCCTCACCCCGAATGCAAACCATCAACGAATGTAATATCCGCAGGTTATGACCCGGCATTTTCGGAGATGTCTGCCAAGATGCCGATATTTGCCACCTCAACTTTCATTTTTAAAACCGCCGAGGATGGCGAACGTTTTTTTGAGCTTGACGCTCACCCGGAGAGAAGAAAAGCAGATGAGCAATTAGGCTTGATATATTCACGCATGAATAATCCCAACATGGAGATTGTTGAGGATAAAATGGTGGTGATGGAACCCGGCGCGGAAGCGGCGGCGGTTTTCCCCTCCGGCTTAGCGGCTATCGGCAATACAATTATGGCTTTGCTAAAACCGGGTGATACTGTCATTTATTCGGCTCCGGTATATGGCGGCACAGAGCATCTTTTCCATGCCGCAATCAATAAATACAATATTAAAACCGTACCGGTGGAAAAACTTGAAATAGACGAATATCGTAAAGTGTTAGAAAAACATAAAGATACGGTTGCCATGATATTTGTCGAGACCCCGACTAACCCGACTATTATCCACACCGATATTGGGGCTGTGGTCAAACTCGCTAAAGAATATTCAACGAAGGAAAAACGAATTAGAGTTGCGGTTGACAATACATTTATGGGACCGATATTCCAGAGTTTCTTTGATATCGGCATTGATCTTAGCATATACTCCGCCACGAAGTTCATCGGCGGTCATTCAGACCTTATCGGCGGATTTGCGCTTGGAAGTAAAGAAGATATTCAGATTATTAAGGCATTTCGCTCGGTAATGGGACCGACTACCGACCCGTTCTGCTGCTGGCTTATGAGTCGTTCCTTAGAAACTATTGAAATCAGAATGAAAAAAGCTGCTGAAAATGCCCAGAAAGTCGCTGAATTTTTGGATAAGCATCCGAGTGTTGAACGGGTAGTGTATTCGGGCTTATTAAAAGAGGGCAACCCTCAGTATGATATTTATAAGAAACAATGCAAGGGTCCCGGCTCGCTTATTTCGTTCTATATTAAGGGCGAAAAGAAAGAAGCATTTACCGTTCTGAATAATGTCCATATTTGCCGGCTGGCGGTTAGTCTCGGCGGAACAGAAACCCTTATCCAGCATCCCCGAAGGATGACTCATGCATCGGTGCCGGAAGAGCTGTGTCAGGCAACCGGTTTGACAGACAATTTGATAAGAATTTCAGTCGGGATTGAGGATGCTGGTGATTTAATTAATGATTTGAAGCAGGCATTAGATAAAATTGCATAGGATAGATATTCGCAATTACTCTGGCTGCCAAGCGGCGTTTGGCAGCCAGAGCTAATAATACACACACCTAACCCCTCTCAAGAGGGGAATAACCGAAAATTCACTGCGTCCTGATGGTGGTTTTGAACCCTAACCCCTCTGTGTTGTCGGAAGTTACTTCCAAAAACTCTGGCAAAAGATAAATTTCTGTCAGAATATGCTAAAATTTATAATAAAGCGGGCTAACTGTGCAAGGATATGCGCATTCAGACCGCATGGAAATATATACATATTAAAACCCATCAATCTAACATTCTTAATCTATTAAATAATAACGGCTTACTAATATACTTTCGATGAATTGCGTCTTTCATATAGAGGGCATATTCTTTGCTTTTGACAATAATAAAAATATGTTAGTAATAATCAGGAGGCTAAAATGAAATGTTTTTTTTATGGTGCGGTTTACGACGACGACCCTTTGGTAAAACAAACCGGCATAGTTAGTTTCGCTATTCCGGATATTGGGGTTATTTTTAGAAGCCGCTGGGTCGGTAATCTTATAGAATGTCAATATGCCGCTTTATTGTCATTATTGAGGTTTATTGAAACTAATGATAAATTATTCAAAAAGGAAAATATCGAGATTTCCTCAGATGCATCGGTTGTGATTTATCAGCTAACCAAGGATACTTTTGTATTTAAAAATATAGAGCCGTATTACCGTCTGGTTCAAACATATAAGGCGAAATTCAAATTCGACCTTCACTGGAAACCCTTAAAAGATAACCCCGCTCATCATGGCTTAATTGGCACTCCGTCTATCAAACCCAGCGTAAAAATCAACTATAATATCAAAGGCGACGAGAAAAATAATCGCAAAGGCGGTGTTTTGCCTTTATAAGTGTTAATGTTTTTGCTTGATATAAAGATAAAATATTGTAAATTAATAATGCCAATGCAAACTGAGGGAGCAACAGGAAACATAACCGGAGGAATTTATGAGGATGATTACAGCCTTGTTTTGTATGCTTTTGCTTATGCCCGCCGTATATGCAGTAAGCTCCCCTGATAATATCATCACCCAAAGAGATGATACTATCGTTCAGCTAAGTTTGAATAATACTATGAAGTATGCAGACAAGGACGGAAAAATCAAAGCTTGGGTATTTTTTACCGATAAAGGTTTCTCGACAATTACAGATTACAGCCTTAAGCTTGATGAAACAGAAAACAGATTAACGGAAAGAGCCAGAAGCCGCCGCCTGAAAGCCAGAGGTTCTAATAATCTGGTTGATTTTCGCGATATTAAAGTTTACCAGTCCTATATCGATCAGGTTTTGGCGGCAGGCGTTAAGCATCGACAGGTATTGCGCTGGTTTAATGCCATCACAATCGAGGCAAACAGGCGGCAGCTTGAACAAATATCTCAATTGCCGTTTGTGAGGATGTTTAAACATGTGAGCACGGCAGTTTATCCCGATAATTATTTTCCGAAAGCTGACGGCTCTATTGATTATCCGATAACTATGTCAACGCTTGATTATGGCTTTTCCGGAGACCAGCTTAATCAGATTAATACAATAGTCGCCCATGAGTTGGGGTTCGCCGGTCAGGATGTTTTGGTTTGCATGATGGATGTTGGTTTCAGGCAGGGGCATAACGTTTTTCAAAACATTATTAATGACGGCAGGTTAATCGCTCAATGGGATTTTATAAATGACGACGATAACACCGACTATGAAGCGGACCAGGATGTTGAAAACCAGCCTAACCATGGTACATTAACATGGTCAACTCTTGGCGGAGAAGCATCGGGATACCTTTATGGCCCGGCTTATGAGGCTGATTTTTGCTTAGCCAAAACTGAAGATGTTACCAGTGAACACCATATAGAGGAAGATAACTGGGCGGCGGGCGCTGAATGGGCCGACTCGCTTGGCGCCAGCGTGATTTCAGTCTCCTTAGGTTATCGCTATAACTTCGATTGGCCGGATGAGGACTATACTTATGAGGACATGGACGGCAATACGACTATCGTTACAATAGCCGCTGATATTGCCGCAGGCAATGGTATTGCAGTGGCAACCGCGCAGGGCAACGATGGCTATTTTGGCGATGGTTCTTTAATAGCTCCTGCCGATGGCGATTCGGTTATCGCAGTTGGCGCTGTCGATAACCAAGATTGGTTAGCCTCATTTTCCGGCCTTGGTCCAACCTACGATGACCGCATCAAGCCTGAGGTTTGCGCTCTCGGCGTCTCGACTGTATGCGCCGATCCCTACGATTACAGCGGTTATACATGGGCTGGCGGCACATCGCTTTCGACTCCATTGGTAGGCGGCGCAGCGGCTGTTCTTTTATCAGCGCATCCGAACTGGACGCCGATGATGGTGCGCGAAGCATTGATGATGACTGCCACCCAATATAATAACCCTGATAGCTGGTACGGCTGGGGCATTATCGATGTTGGCAAGGCGTTGTTCTATCATCCGGAGGGTGATGTTGTTGTCGAGCATGAACCGCTGGTATATTTTCCCCCGGGTTTGGACAACAATATAATCGAAGCCACAGTTACTGGCGATTTTAACTATAATGATGTTTACCTTTGCTGGAGAACCGATGACTCAATGCCATTTACTGCCACAGTCATGCAGACAAGCGATAATCAGCATTATGAAGGCATCGTTCCGGGTCTTGATGAGGGTTACCTTCAATATTATTTTTATATACTGATTGCAAATTATAATAATGCTACCTATCCCTATGGCGCGCCGGAGAATTTCTTTAACATTAATATAAATACTTCCGAGTTTGTCGATTCATTCGAGCTTGGACCATATTATTGGAAATCAAGCGGCGATGAACAGCAGTGGGCGATTACAGCCGAGATGTCATCATCCGGCAATATTTGCATGACCGACAGCCCGTACCGTTATTATAAAAATAATACGGAACAGATACTAACCGGTAATTTCGGCATACCGCTGCATGAGGCAGATTCGGCAGCAGTAAGCTTCGGCGCAAGTTATGTGCTTCAGACAAACAACGACTTTGTATATTTCGAAATTTCCACCGATGGCGGACAGCAATGGGAACAACTGGGCGAGCCGATTACCGGCGTTAGTTTCGAGTTTGAGGAGATATCCCATAATCTTCAGGGCTATCTTGGCAATGAGGTAAGGTTCCGTTTCCGTATGGTTACCAATGGTTCCGGTACGCGCGAGGGCATTCATATTGATGATTTCCATGTAGTCTGGGCGAATCAGACCGGTATTGATGATGATATTTCGCCAATGCCTTATAAATTCAATCTTGCCCAAAACTATCCCAATCCGTTCAATGCCTCAACCAGGATAAAGTTCTCGCTGAATAAAACAGCCTATACACAGTTGACCGTTTATGATATTCTCGGCCGCAATGTCAGGACGTTGTTAGCGAAAGAAATGACTGCCGGCGATCATGAGATTATATGGGACAGCCGCGATAATTCCGGCAGTGATGTCGCCAGCGGTATTTATATGTATAAGCTGGAGTCGAAGAACACCAGTCGGGTCAAACGGATGACGCTTTTGCGATGAAGCAGCTTTCAACTATTAATAGGGGCAGACGAGTCCGCCTTAGGCGGATGCCGCCCACATAATATTGCACCAGTTGGCGGACGAGGACGTCCGCCAACCACAATATAATAGTCGGGGCTTTCCAGCCCCGAACGTGTAGGAGCGTATTGCAATACGCCCTTTTTTGTTTGCTCAGTAAAGCGGGCAAACCCGGTTCTATCACTCATGATGGAAGTCCGCCTTAGCGGACGACATCCTGATGGTAAAATGCGGCTTAGCTTTCCTCCAACAACCGCTGGCAAGCCTTCCATACCTGCTCCGGCGTAATCTCTTTCATACAGCGGAAATGTTTTTCGGGGCATTTTTTAGACCCATGAAGATTACAGGGGCGGCAATAAAGATACTTATTTTCCACAACAATGGAATTTTCAGAAATGAGTAGGTCGGATTCCGACCGGAGGGAGAAATCCGATACCTTAGCTATGGATTTTTCAGAATACGGAGCAAAGCCAAAGCGCGGCACAGTTGGCCCGAATATGGCAACTATTGGAGTGCTCACTGCCGCGGCTATATGAGCCGGCGCTGAATCGTTGGCAACCGCCAGTTTCGCCATCTTTATAATCGCCGAGGACAAGAGCAGGTCGGTTTTACCGGCAAGGTTTACCGCCAGCTTATCACGATTAAGATGTTCGCATAACAGGTAATCATCAGCCGAGCCAAGCATAACTATACCGCAATCAAGCTTGGCTTTGATGAGCGTTATCAATTGTTCGAAGCCGGTCCAGCGTTTGGTTGGCCAGATTGAACCGGGAGCTATGACGATAAAATTAGCCGGGTCGATTTTATTTGATAATAAAACTTCTTTCGACTTAGCTTTGGTTTCATCATCGATGAAAATCCTTGGGGCAAACCCTCGCGTTTTAGAAAAACCATCGCACAGGGCAAGGCATCTTTCCACTTCATGGCTGTCTTTATCATAATGAATCTCAGTAGTGTAAAGAAATCGCGCTTCGGCAATGTCAAACCCTATACGTTTGCCGATGCCGGCATACAGCGGCAGTAAAGCGCTTTTAAGGTAGCGCTGAACGATTATTGCGGCATCGCATTCGGCTTTTTTCAACTCACCTACAGCATTTATAAACGAACGTAGGCCTTTGCTTTTATCATAGCAAATCAGCTTATCGATATACAGATTATGCCTGACTAACGGTTCGGCTTGCGGACGCACCACGGCGGTTACGGCATGCCCTGCCTCAGCTAACGATTGAAACACCGGCGTACAGAGGATAACATCCCCCGGAAAGGCGGTTTGGATTACTGCGATATTAGCCATGATTGGAGTATTATATATATTAATGGGATGTTATGGAAAGGAAATATTCTGACCAGCAGCGAGTATTCGACAGGAGAAAAGGTGCATAGGGGGCGCATTACC
>JAGGSN010000213.1 GCA_021159005.1 Candidatus Zixiibacteriota bacterium
GGTGCACGGGGACGTACGCCAACCGCCGAAAACACGAAAACCAGCCTGTTTTTTCCTTGGAAATCTTATCAGCAATATGATATAATGCCGACAAAGATATTGCAATCTTGAGGTATGCGTGAGATGATTCCGTATTTTAAGACAAAGGAGCCTAATGTCCGAACAATCGCTCTACGAAACCCTGCATAGCTATTTCCCATTCGGTTTTCATCTGTCTCGAAAATCATGGGAAAGATATGACATATTATCCTTGCTGGATGATTATAATCCCGATAAGCCAACCTCCGGTATTTATGCTATCCGGCGATTAGCCTACCGTATCAATAAAAAGAATATTCATCGCACGCGCTATAAAGAACCGGTCCAGACCGGACAGCTTGTCTCGATAGGGATTATCATCGATATTTTGCGATATATAATATTTACATACTGCCGCGAGGAAGTTCCCGGCGTTATTCCCCAAAGCCATAAATGGACAGCCAAACAGTTTGGACAAGCAATCATAGAAAAACCGCCGCCGGTATTTGTGAATCAATTTCCACCTCTGCCGGTAATGAAATCGCATCAAATCGAGGCTGAGTATCTTAAGGACACATCAGAAACGCTTTCAAACAGGGATAATATTACTGTCGAAATGATTCTGTTATCATTAGCGGCAGTTAATCCGGCATTTAAGCCATTTTTAGACCTCTTTGATGATACTGCTCTTAAACAACAATCGCCTTACAGGCCTTATGTTAAAAACATCGAGAATTATTTTAATACTCAACCGGACTTTTCTCCTTTGGGGATAAAGTTATTCGAATGCCTGCGTGCTCCTATGCTTGCCAGCCCCGATTCGCTTGAAGGTCAATTGATTTATATTAGAGACCGTTGGGCTAAATTCTTGCCTCTGGAACTGCTCAAAGAACTGTTGCTGGCCGCTGATATTCTAAGAGAAGAACAGCAGTTGCGCGGTTTAGGTCCCGGTCAAATCCGCGTTTTGCGGTTTGGAAAAGATGCTTATGGCTACGATTTTGACTATCCCGAACCTGCTCGTTTCAGCCGGGATGCCGATTGGATGTCGAATGTGGTCATTTTAGCCAAGTCAACATATATCTGGCTTGATCAGCTATCGAAAAAGTATAAGCGTGATATCAGAAACTTAAACGATATTCCCGATGAGGAACTCGACCGGCTTGCCCGATGGGGATTTACCGGACTATGGCTTATCGGGTTATGGGAACGCTCATCGGTTTCGCAAAAAATCAAACAGTATATGGGCAACCCCGAAGCCGCCGCGTCGGCTTATTCCCTCTATGATTATATTATAGCGGAAGACCTTGGGGGAGAAACCGCATTCCAGAACCTGCGTGATAGAGCCTGGCAAAGAGGCATCCGTCTCGCCAGCGATATGGTGCCCAATCATGTGGGCATTTTCTCGAAATGGGTTGTCGAACACCCGGACTGGTTCGTTCAAAATGATATTCCACCTTATCCCTGGTACAGATTTTCAGGCGAAGATTTATCTCCTGACCAGCGGGTTGGGATTATAATCGAGGACGGCTACTGGGAGCATCGCGATGCTGCAGTCGTTTTCAAGCGGGTAGATAAATTTACCGGCGATGTGAGATATATATATCATGGCAATGATGGCACCAGCATGCCCTGGAACGATACAGCCCAGCTTAATTTCCTTCTACCGGAGGTTCGCGAGGCTGTGATTCAGACAATTCTTCATGTGGCGCGCAAATGCCCAATCATTCGTTTTGATGCCGCTATGACCTTGGCAAAAAAGCATTATCAGCGGCTTTGGTTTCCCAAGCATGGCGATGGCGGGGCCATACCATCACGGGCTGAGTACGGCATGACAAAAGAGGAATTCGAGGCGGTTTTTCCAAAGGAATTCTGGCGTGAAGTTGTCGACCGTATAGCCAGCGAGACGCCCGATACATTACTTCTGGCTGAGGCATTCTGGCTGATGGAGGGTTATTTCGTTCGCACTCTCGGCATGCATCGCGTTTATAACAGCGCTTTTATGAATATGCTCAAAATGGAAGATAACGGCAAATATCGCAAGACCGTTAAAAATGTCCTCGAATTCAGCCCGGAAGTGCTAAAGCGATTTGTTAATTTTATGAATAATCCCGATGAAGATACTGCCGCTGCCCAATTTGGCAAAGGAGATAAATATTACGGCGTGGCGGTTCTTATGGTTACCATGCCGGGACTGCCTATGTTCGGTCATGGCCAGATTGAGGGTTTTACCGAAAAATACGGCATGGAATATCGGCGGGCATACTGGGACGAACAGGTTGACGAGGAAATGGTGCGCCGTCACGAGCGCGAGATTTTCCCGCTTATGAGACGGCGAAATCTATTCAGCGGCGCTGATAATTTCGCTTTCTACGATTTCAATTCGTCCGATGGCGGGGTCGATGAAAATGTTTTTGCATATACCAATCGGGCTGGTGATGAACGCGCGATTATTATTTACAACAATGCTTTCAACAATACTCGCGGCTGGATAAAGGTATCAACGCCTATTAATATCGGAAAAGGCGAGGAGAAAATCTTAAAAAGCAAAACCGTAGCGGAAGCCCTGACATTAAATGCGGACGAGGGCTATCTATATGTATTCCGCGACTATAAAGCGGGGCTTGATTATATTCGCAGCGGCAAGCAGATTGCCAAGGAAGGTATTTACGCCGAATTGCAGGCATATCAATATATAGCTTTTCTCGATTTCAGAGAAATATTCGACAGCGATGGCACATGGAGCAGCCTTGCCCGAAAACTCAATGGCGATGGCGCACCCAATATTGATGATGCCTACAGAGAAATGTTATTTGAACCGATTCTAATTCCTTTCAATAAAACATTAAACGCAGATATACTGCATCAAATAACTTCCGATTGCGATAAGGCGCGCCCGCATATAGAGAAAAATATTTTGCGTTTTCTGAATGCCGTTAAGGATTTTACCGGAGCTGATATAAGCGCTGATGAAATATATAAAGATATAATCAATGAATTAAAAACTATTCCAATCGATAGAAACCTCGATAGTAGTAAATTTGATGCTGATATTGTATCCGGTTTTCTATCTAAAGTCGATATGATAAACGCGCAGTCGTTAACGCATATAACTTTTGCCTGGATAATCATCCATCACCTGTGGCGGTTCGACTTGCAGGACGAAGCTGAGACCGCCTTAGTTTCATCAAGCGCCCCTCTGGAAAACTGGATGCTTAATACATATATTTATCGCGCTTTCAATGATTTCAGCCACAATGAAACTTATGCTTATTTTGATTCTTTGCTTGTAAATATTATAACTGTTTACGAAAAGCTGTTTATTGCAAATCATTCAAAAACCATTACCGAAATGATAAATGATATATTTGAAAATAAAACAGCGCAGGAATATTTGCAGTTTAATATGCATGATAATTTTCTCTATTTGAACAAAGAGCAGCTTGGAAGAATGGTCAATGCTTTACTGTTTGCAGCAATAGTGCATCTTCGGGCAAATGACAAACTCACTAATGATATTCTAAGATACGCTTTAACCAAAGCCAAGCAAATTCTTGACGCTGCTAATGGTGCGGGTTACCGGGTTGAGGACATTAAGCGGCTTTTGATAAAATAGCATAAATTGCAGGCCGCGAGATACAGCCTGCCGCGGCGCTTGCTCGAGGCAGGCTATATTCTTAAGCAATGCGAGGTTGTCACTTCTGTATAGACAACAATCCATGTTTTTTGATTTCTCGTTTATTTGTTTTAAATAATAGCTATCTAATAAGATATATCTCAGCATATATTCTCAGCTGGGGAAGGGAATGACAATTGGTAAATTTGTGTATAAAAAGACCGGACAAATAGTGTGTATTTATGTATAAAACCGCATAAAAAAACATTAAAAAAAGCAGCTTTTTTTAGTCTATAAAGCTAAATATTGCTTGACACCCAAAATAAAGCCGTTATCTTATTTTTGATAGGAAAATCAGAGGGGAAACTTAGTAAAATAGGTGTACTTCCATAATCAATGAAAGGGAATGAGGGGTAGCAGTTAACGGTTAAGTTAGAGGTGATTTAAAAAGTACATTTGCTGTTTATTTCTTAGAGAATTATTAGGCATAGTAAGTTCTGTGCTATAAGTAATTTTTAATAGTTGTTAGTTAAGCTAGGTTAATTAGCTTCAAAACGGGAATCAGGTAAATTTTTAGAGTTTTTTACAATTGTTATAATGTTTTATTCGTTTGAATTAACGAATAGTAACTTTTGGAGAAATGTATGAAAAAAACATCCTTAATATTCTTGGTTTTGATGATTTCAGTAGTCTTAGTCTCTTGGGCTTTTGCGGCTGATGAGGGAGCTAAATGGACTCCTCAGTATGGAGAAAAGGGCGAACTGTTAAATCCGGAACCATCAGTTATTCCATTCGGCAGGGTTGTTGATAATCAGGATTATCCTGTTCCTTTTATTGATACCCAGATTTTGTTTGAAGATTTCAACAACTGGGGACCTCAAGGCGATAATCCGCCAACTGGTTGGACAATCACCGATAATGGTGATGAAGACCCGGCTGTATGGAACGACAACGATTGGTATAAGTATTATAGCTCATCCTGGGGCGATACTGTTGCCAAAATTAATTACTCGCCTATAGAGAATCAAGATGAATGGCTGATTTCTCCGGCGATGGATTTTTCCGCCCGGACAAGTTACGACCAAATCTTTTTAAAGTTCAATCAGTATTACAACGACGGTTACGGCGATACCGATACCGGCTTTGTGATGGTTTACAATGGTACTGACTGGATTGCAGTTGATACGTTTCTTGCTGATATTGGCTCGTACTCGACTCCTAACGCTTATGAAAAAGATATAACCAGCGCGGCTAATAACAATGCCGGCGTTCAAGTAGCCTTCAAGTATGTCGGAAATAACGACTATTATTGGTACGTTGACAAAGTTGAAGTTGTAGGCGTTACATTACTTGCTGATGATGTTGCCAAAACGGCAATCAATGCACCAACAATGGCGATTGAGGGCTATAACTGGAATATACAAACAACTGTTAACAATCTTGGCACAAACGCCGCCACATTTGATGACAGCACCTACATCTACGAGATTGTTAAAACCCAGTACCTATTCGAAGACTTCGAAGGCGACTGGGGAGAATTCGGCGATAATCCGCCAACCGGCTGGACAATCTATGATTATGGCGATGAAGACCCGGCTGTTTGGAATAGCAACGATTGGTATAAGTATTATTATACTTCAACCTATGGCAATGTAGCCTGTGTTCGCTATACTCCGGCGGAACATTCGAATGAATGGCTGATTACTCCCGCCATTGATCTTAGCACTGTAAGCGAAAATATTTACATGGGTTTCCATACCTATTATAATTGGTATTCCTCCGACACCGCTTATGTGCTGGGAACAACTGACGACTTTACTACTATTGACACTTTGGCAGAGTGGATGACCGACCATACAAATGAATTCCCTGTTTGGGATATTACATCGTGGGCGGCGAATCAATCCGCTGTTAAGATTGCCTTTGTTTATCATGCCAATGATGATATGCTCTGGTATGTTAACGATGTAGAAATATTCTCGCTTTCTTACCCGCCTGCTACTTATGTTAGCGGCGAATCAATAACGGGCTTGACTTCATTGGCGGATACGCTGATAAGCTATACTAACACTTGGAATAGCCCTGATGCGAGCGAGTATATCATAACCAGCTTTACCGCTATGGCTTCCGATCTTGATAATTCCAACGATACCACAAGCGTCCAAATCACTTGCTATCCACATACTGGTTCAGGCGGTCCGGATGCTGGCTATTATTCGTGGGAAGACAACATCACTGGCACAGGCGGCGCCTATGGCTGGATTGATATTTCCACTTCCGGCACGCCTGTAACTTGGGATGGCGGTTCGAGCGATGACCGCTATACTTACGGCATCGCGATGGGCTTCGATTTCGACTTCTACGGCGGTACATTTAATCGTATCTTCGTTGATGAAAACGGTTTTGCCACTTTTGACTCAATTACTACTTCCGGTTATTCGAACTATAGAATCCCAACCACAAGCGGTTCTGAAAATCAAATCGCTCTTCTGTGGGATGACCTAAGCGGAGTCGATGAAGGAACTGCTTATTACTATACAAACAACGTCGACACCTTTATCATTTCCTATGAAAATTGGGATTTTGAAACCGATCACGCCCAGAGGATAGATATGCAGATGATCCTCTGTGGAGCGGATAACAGCGTCAAATTCCAATACCAAGAAGTTGGCCCGGTTATTTATACCAGTCATACCATTGGTATAGAGAATGGCGCTGGCGATATTGGTTTGTGCTATGAATACAATAATGATCCTATTGGCAGCATTGCCATGCCGGGCTTGGCTATTTCTTATAGCTACGACCCGCCGCAGATCGATGGTGCTTTAACATCGATTGATGTGCCTTTGGATGACGCTGTATTAGTAGTCGGCGAATCTGTTACTCCGACAGTTACCATCTCCTCTCTTGGCGATGATCCGATAACACCTTCAGTAACGTTCAAGATTTTTGATGAACTTGCTGATGAGGTCTATACAGCAACTGAGACTACGTCGGAAATTGCCGGCCATGGCTCTTTACAGTTTGCTTTCAGCACAGACTTCACGGTTCCTTCCGAAGGGGACTTTGATGTTTTGGCTTATGTTGAAATAACTGGTGATATCAATAATGCTAACGATACTGCAGCTTCTGTATTTGAGGCATACACTCACTACAGCACCGGCGGTCCGGATGGCTGGGGTTATCGCTTTATCGACAACATCAGTGTTGGAACAGCTCTGGATCTGCCAGCGCCTCCAACATTTAACTACATTGATATTACCTCAACTGGTACCTTTGCCGACGATGGCAGCGGTAACTATGGCTTATTCCCGATTGGATTCAGTTTCGAATTCTACGATCAGGTTTATATGAATATGTATATAAACGGCTATGGCTACCTAACCTTCGGCGACTACACAAGCTCCTCCACAAACGATTGCCCATTACCGTCCACATCCTCGCCTTATGACCCATTGATTGCCGGATTCTGGGATTACGGCTACTGCAATGCTTCATATGAAGGCGCGGTTTACTATCAGACATTTGGAACCTCGCCGGATATGTACACGGTAATCCAATTCCATAACTATAGACGCTCCAGCACTAATCTGGAATGGGAAATTATCCTTTATGAAAGCGGCGATATCCTGCTTCAATACTTAGATATTGATGAAGCTGGTTCCTACGGCGCCGGTCAGAGCGCTACGGTTGGTATCCAATCCATTGACAATCTTGTTCCTGATAGAGCTGGCTTGTCTTACGTTTGTAACGGCGACCCGGATGGCAATCTGCTGCGCGACAGTTTAGCGGTTCTGTACTATTACTATGAACCTGCTATTGACCCGATTATGGTTTCAGTTGATGCTCCCGCAGTCGGCGAAGTTGGCACAGCAACTTACCCATCGGTTACTGTTAAAAACAATGGTACTATTGAAACCACTATTGATGTTACTGTAAAGATTGTAAATCCCTCCGGAGATACTGTTTACAGTGCAACGGAAACTACTCCATCGATGGTTTATGAGACAGTGCAATCGTACACATTTGCGACTGGCTGGACTCCGGCTGTATCGGGTGTTCATACTATTTTAGCCTCCGTTTATGTTGATGGCGACGAATTCCCCGAAAACAACAATGCTCAAGGCTCCGCTACCATATTCGGTTCTGTTTTCGATTTTGAAAGCGGTAACGGCGGTTTGAAGGCAACAGCTGGTGATTGGCAATACGGCACGCCATCAGGTGAAGGTCCTGGCGGCGCACATTCCGGCGATTTCTGCTGGGGTACTGTGCTGAACGGTTTGCCAAACGAAAGCACGATTTCAAACCTCGATTTCATGCTTGATGTTACTCCGGCTCTGCCGTTTGCTCTTGATGAAGAAGTCCTTTTAACCGAAGGCTTTGAAAACGGCGGAAGCATTCCTACCGGCTGGACTGACAGTCCTGGTGACGATCCATGGCTGTATGACGACGGCACCGACCATGGTCCTGATGCTCCTCACAGCGGCAGTTATGCTGCTTTCTACAACAACTATGATTATAGCTCCGGTACTACCGATACTCTAATCTCCCCAAGTATGGACTTTTCTGCCTACAGCGGCAGTTATACAGTCGGCTACTGGGGATGGTGCAACGAAACAGGTCCGGACTCAATGGTTGTTTATCTTTATGAAGACGGCGCTTTAACTCGCTTAGGCAAAATGCTGTTAGTTTCAGAGTGGACTTACTTCAGTTATGATTTCAACTCCTCTGCGACAGACGGCAAGATTTACTTCATCGGCTACAGCAATTATGGATTTAAAAGTTCGTACATTGATGACGTTGAAGTTGCAGAACGCGCGCTTCCAACTGCCGACTTCCATTTCTACGAGTGGTATGACGGCTCGACTATGAGCTATTACTACAGAGTTTTAGCCGACTCTGGCAACGGTTATGAATTGCTGGATCAGTGGCAGGGCAGAGACGAGGAATGGAAACTGCATACAGTTAATCTTTCCGCCTACAGCGGCGTTGTAAAGATGCGTATGCAGATGGAAACAGGTACCTATATTTCCGGCTACCCCGGCTGGTATGTTGATGATTTCGCTTTTGATAATTGCGAATTCTACTACTATAGCGACGAGGTTGAAGTAGTCTCTATCGATTCGCCAGACGCAATAATTGATGGCGATGCTATTTACGATATTACTGCAACAGTTCGGAATAATGGTATTAGCACGGTATCCTTTGATGTAAAAGCCGAGGATAACCACGGTTGGCCTGCTCCGTTAAGAACAGTAACCGACCTGGCGCCTGATGCAACCGCGCAGGTTACATTCCCTTGCTGGTGGGCGCTTGCTTGCTCATCATACACAGTAAGTGTAACAACTCTTCTGCCGGGCGATCAGGATCCATCCAACGATACGTCCTCAAAGGATTTCGAAACAATACCGCCCTACAATACATTCGCAACGTATGATGATGGCATTGTAAACAGCGCCTGGCGTTTCACAATCGCTGATTATGTAATTGCCAACGAGTTTGTCGTACCGTTTGAGAATGTGCCGCTTTCTGCTATTACTTACGATTTCTATAAAACTTGGCCGGATGATGTCAGGGATTCTGTCAGAGTCAGCATCTTTGTAGATGGCGACGATGACGGCTTACCGGATCTCACGCCAATTTTGACTGATACGCTTGTAGTTGCAGATGTTGGCCCCACATTATGGGCTATTGATTGCGAAAACGATATCACATTAAATTGCGAGACCTTCTGGGCTGGCTATGCGCAGATTAATGACGATAATTCTGAAGCCATCTCTATCGACGACGGCAACGATTATGGCAAAGGCTGGGCTATGCAGTACGACGGTGTCGGCATGGTTTGGTACTGGTCGCAATACGATCCTTTCGATGGCGACAACATGATTCGCGCTTACTACACAGCCGATTCTTCAACTGCTCCTATTATGGCGCTTTCTCCTGAAAGCGTTTCAGGTTCTGCCAATGTTGGCGGCGCTGACGCTGATGTGGGAGCGCTTGAGAACACAAACATTACTGGCTGCGATCTTGAGTACACTGTTTCCGTGATGCAGACTGTCGGCACGCTTGCGTTGAATAATAATCTCCGCGGCGAACCGATGGCTTGGGTTGAAGAAACATACAAAGCTGTGGATCAAGGCATCGTCCAGAGCAATATCGAAAACAAGAAAATGACGCCGGTTTATCCGCCAATGACGCTTGGCGCCGGTGGTCCTGATGCTTTCGGCTACTCATGGACTGATTCTGATGAATCGGGAGGCCCGACATACGGCTGGGTCGATATTTCAACTATCGGCACAGAAATAAGCTGGTATTACGGTACAGTTGATGATGGTTATACGGACCCGATACCGATGGGTATGAATTTCAGCTTCTACGGCGCTGATTATAATAGCCTAGTAGTTGGAACTAATGGCTGGGCTTCATTCGTAGCACAGAGCAACGCCCATTATGGCGACGATCCAATTCCTGATTCTGATGACCCTAACGCCTTATTGGCTGTCTATTGGGATGATATGGACGGCGGTTCTGTCGGTCATTGCTACTATTACCATGATGCGACTGAAAACCAGTTCATCGTATCTTGGGTAGGCTGGCCGCATTATCCGGATCCAAACGATCCTGTCGATTTCCAGATTATTCTCGATGCTGATGACGGTACTGTTCTCTATCAGTATGGCACTGGCACATTTGATAACGATAATACTACCGGTATCGAAGATGAGAATGGCGCTGTCGGCTTGGAAGTTTGCCACAACCAGACTTACATTACCAATAGTCTTGCTGTTCTGATTGAGCCTCCGCCAGTATGGCTGACAACCGACTTAGTTGACGGCTCGTTAGCTCCCGGTACGGTTCTGGAAATTGAAGACTTCAATATCTTCATGGATGCTTCCAAACTCGATTGCGGAGTTTACAATGGCGCTATTGTCGTTAGCTCCAACGATCCTGTTAATCCGGTTGCTCAGATGGATGTTGATTTCACCGTAGGAAGCACCTTAAACGGCGTAGTTACCGATGCTGGCGATGAGCCCATCGAAAACGTTGTGGTGAATCTCTACGATGTCAATATTCTTATGACTGAAGGCTTTGAATCCGGCGCTTTGCCAACTGGCTGGACTGACAGCCCCGGTACTGATTATCCGTGGTTGTATGGCGATGGCACACAACGCGGTCCTGGTGCTCCTCATACCGGAGATTATGCTGCCTATTACGATATCTACAACTACACCTACAACGCTGAAGATTCTCTGATTACACCCAGCATGGATTACTCTGCTCTCGGCGGCAGTTATGCTGTAAGTTTCTGGTACTGGCAGGGCGGCACAAGCTCTGATTCTCTCATCGTTTATCTTTCTGAGGACGGCGTTCTCACACGTTTGGGACGTCCAACTCATTCCGAATCATGGACTCAATTCTCCTACAACTTCAGCACTACCACAACCAACGGTAAAATCTACTTTGTCGGCTACAGCAGGTATGGATTCCAAGACCTGTATATTGACGATGTAATGATTACCGGCGGTAAGGCTATTATCGCAACCGATATGACTAACGAATTTGGTGAATACGAAATCCCATGCTTGAACTCCGGTACATACAGTATCGACTTCGTCTTATCTGGTTACTATGATGCCGGTGATATTGTTACAATATCAGAAGGTTCTACAACAACCCTTGATATGGTCATGCATATGCCTGCGGTTTACAGCGGTACGGTTACCGATTTCTATGCTGCTCCGCTTGGAGACGTTCATGTCTGGGCTGAGGTACCAACTGTAGTTGGATCATTCAGCAATGGAATGAATTCTAAGGAAGATGGACAATCAAAGGTTCCCGCTATGTCATTATCAATGAAAGCTGACGGCAAATTAGATATTGCCGGTCAACTATTTGGTAAAGACAATAGCAGGGATGTCGGTAAAACACAGCCTACTCCATACACAGGCAATATCAAAGAGGTCTATTCGAATGGTTATCAGCCGCCGTTAGCGGATGCTGAATACTGTGAGATAATTACGACCAACGATCAATACTATGTTGGCGGCGGCTGGTTTACTGGCGGCGAATCATACGCCGTATTCCAGGATCCTGCTGATTGCGAACTCGATCCTACCTATCCGTATCTGGTTACCGGTATGAAGTTCGCTATGAGGCTCGACCCGGTTGCGACCGAAAATCAGTGGTTGAAATACTATGCAATTGTAGTTGATGCTGATATGACTACGCCAACTTGTCCGGTTCCGACTGATGATATTCTTTATATGGGCGCGCTTGATTCAACCGAGTTTGCTCCGGGCGATTTCTTCTGGATGTCATCTCCTGCAGCTGCTGTTGTTAATGGCCCGTATTTCATGGGTGTTTATTTCCCTGATGCTCAAACCAACTTCCAACTGCCTCTTGAGAATGCACTCAGCGCTTACTGTCTGAGCTACAACGATTATGGTGGTGGTTGGGTTGATTTCGCCGCGGCAGCTTGGAATCTTAACTTAAGCAACCTGTGGCGTTCTGAAGGCTACAGCACCAGCATCGACAATATCGTAACTGAAACATGGACTGCTGGCGATGGAACATACTCTCTGAATCTCACACCTGGTAATTACGTAATACATTACGATACTACCGGCTGGGATTCTCAGATAACTGATCCGTTTGCCGCTGGCCTTGACGATGTATTTACTAATGATGTTGTCATGCGCCGTCCTGGTTCACTCAGCGGTAATGTTACTGAAGACGCTATTCCGCTTGAGAACGTTCATGTTGTTGTTGATGACGGTTCGCGCGCTGTTATCGGTGAAGATTACACCGATGAATTCGGCGACTACTCAATTCCGGGCATTTACGATGGCGACTACACTATCACGTTTGCGCTGGAAGATTACGATTCTATAATCGTAGCCAGCCAGCATATCAATGATGGTGAAGACCTTGTTATGAACCAATTGATGGAAAAATCAGGATATGCCTATCTGCCTGGCGATGCGAACATGTACAACGGTTTGTGGAAACCAGGTTTCATTGGTGCGGATGTTATTTACTTAGTTGGCTACTTCACAGGTACCGAAACCTCGCTGCCATGCTTACTTGATGGTTTCTGGGCTTCGGCTGATGCTAACGGTGACTGCACAATACTTGGTGGTGATGTAATAAGAATGGTTCAATACTTCAGAGGCGCTGAAGTTGTAATCGAATACTGTCCCGATTACATCCCGCTCTGGCTCACTCCTGAGGATGCTCCAGAGACAGCTCCTGACGGTTGGCCAAACTGCGATACTCCGCCAGTATTGATGGGTACTAAGGTTGTACCATCTGGTTCTACTAAATAAACATTGAAATCTTCATGGCTGTTCGTTTTTGCGAACAGCCATGCGGCTAACGGAGTTTATTAGCAGAAAGCTAAAACACACAAGGAAGTCGGAATAACCGACTTCCTTGTTTTTTTGCTGAAACACCTCGATTCGCTTTCGTAACCTTATTTAATCCCGACTTTGACAGTTAACGCATAATTTGATAAACAGTTTTGTTGATATACAACAAGTTAGAGCGATGAATATCCAGTATTTGTTGTGTATGTGTCACGGGTCGGGTTAAAATGTACCACTCAGTGGTTAAAAATAGCCCTTGTAAATAGGGCTATCAATCTCTTTTCTTAGTTATTTCTTATTTTGTTTTATAATATCATCCTTTTTTAATTTTAATAATATCTTCTTTCTTCCTTGACGTTTGATGCTGTCTTTAAAACGATAACTTTCACCATTCATCTCTAATATATGCACCCTGTGAATCAAACGGTCTAGTAAAGTGCCGGCGAGTCTTTCGCTGCCCAACACTTCGGTCCACTGATCAAACGGCAGATTGGTGGTTGCTATCACACTGCCGCGTTCATAACGTTCCGCAAAGAATTCGAATAAAAGTTCGGCGCCAGTCTTTGAGAACGGCACATAACCGAACTCATCAACTATAATCAAGTCCTGGCGAGACAGCCGCTTTTTGAGCCGGAGCAGAACTCTATCATCTCGAGCTTCTAAAAGCGCTGTCACCAATCCGGCGGCGGTGAAGAATTTTACCTTGAAACCCTCCCGACAGGCTGACAATCCCAAAGCTGCAGCTATATGAGATTTACCCGTGCCGCTGTTGCCTACCGCCAAAATATTCTCCCGCTTTTTGATATACTCGCAAGCTGTCAACTCTAAGACCAGTCGTTTATTAAGGCTGGGAATGGCCATAAAATCAAACGAATCAAGCGTCTTGATTATTGGAAAACCCGCCTGTTTGATTCGTCTTTCCGTGCCCTTCCGCTCACGCTCTATCAACTCAAGTTCCGAAAGCTGCATGAGAAAACCGGCTGAATCAGTTTTCTCCTTAGCACACTGAGCCGCCACTTTCTGATACTCACTCAGAAACACCGGCAGCTTTAAAGCTTTAAGATTATGTGATAACAGAACCGATACATTGCCGTTGCTCATAATTGCTCTCCGGTCAAAAGAGCCTGATAACAAGATGCGTCAACGCTTTTAATATTGATTACAGGAAGAGCCGCCAGCCTCTGTTCTGATAAACGAACCGCTTCGAATAACGGATCTTTGCCGGACATGATTAACATATTAATTGATTCAAAATTAACGGCATTATACTCAAATGCTTTCTCTATCGCCCTTTCGACCTCTGAGGTCCCGAAGTCTCTGAGCAGCTGCAGTATCTTGATGTATTCACGCTTGCCGGGATTACCGTTCCTGGCTTCAAAGTACCGCCTGAGCGTTGCAAAACATCAGGGCAACTCCCATGAGCTAAAAGGCAAGGCGCCATCCAAACCTCCCGGTTTACGCTCCAGTAAAGGCAGGTAATGCCGTGGATCAAAAATAAACTCATCCTTCTGATAACAGCGTTGGTGAACTGCTATCACCAAAGCCTTATGACAGATATTGATTTTATCGACATAGGCCTTGACAGTCACTTCCCGATAGGCATATTCAACCGGCACCGAGTAGCTGTTAGTCTTAAAGTGTACTAAAGACAGGCTGGTTACCCGACGTTCTTTTACGGCAAGCATCAAACGGTTCAGACGGCAGCTGCCGAAAGGTACTGCGCTCCTGCTCTAAAAGCTCACCGATAGTTTTATTCTTGCCGGCAGCTTTCATGGATAAACGTTTCCGGCACCGGTCAAGAAGATAGCTGTTAAGCTTCTCCCAACTGTTAAACCTTGGCACCGGCACAAAAAAGTTGCGCTGAACGCAACCAACAATCCCTTCGACTACCCCTTTCTCATTGGGACGACCGACATTACAGAAACAGGATAAAAACAGGTAGTGGCTGCGCAGAGCTATGAAATCATCGGTGAGATCACGTTTTTTACCAGCAGTGCTCATCTTAGATTTGAATATCTTCTTAACCGCTGTGCTCATATTGTCGTACAGGTTTATCGGCGGAACCCCCTCATAAAACGCATAGGCTGAGTTATGCCCATCCTGGACTGCCTCAATAGCCTCTGTCTGATAGGCTTTAGCAAACACGGCATCGCTATAGGGCAAAACCATGCAAAACATATAAGCGGTACGCTCCTTGCCTTCGATGAACACCTTAGCCTGACCAAAATCTATCTGGCATGTTCCCGGCTTTTGCTCTAAAGGAAAATACACCTCTTTTAGACGAAGTCTCTTCTCTCGAACATAGTCTTTGACAATCGCGTGACCGCCATTAAAACCATGCTCCTGCTTGAGTCGGTCAAAGATACGCTTGGCCGTATGACGCTGCTTCTTCGGCGCTTGGTAATCAGTTTCCAATATTTGATTAATAATTGGTAAAAAGGGGCTTAGCTTGGGTTTAGGACGCGGTTTGGAAAGCCGGCAACCCGGCGGACTGGCATATAAAAGCATCTTGCTGACTGTCTTACGGTGAAGACCGGTGCGGCGAGATATCTCGTGCCTGCTTAAACCCTCGTTAAAAAAAGCCGGCGAACTAAATCATACTCATACAAAATCTTCATTCCTTTCCCTCCTGCTATTAGAAATCTCTAGTACCTACTTGCGTAGTTTAGCGTAATATGATTTCCTTTTCTGGTTACCAAGCTCTGCTTGGTAACCTATTGCTGGTACTTATGATAATCTAATGGCTTTTCGTTATCAAAACCAAATCATGTTAAACTGATTTTTTCAAGCAAGTACTAGTCTAATGCAGAAGATATCAGGAATGGTACACTTTTACTCCGCCGTTTTAATTAAATGCTTGGTACACTTTTCAACCGCCGTTTACAGTGATGTATCTAAAATGAGCTATGAAGATACTATCAAAGCTGATCCAAATGCTCAGATAATCTTTAGAGGATATGAAAAGCTATCAGAAGAAAAAAAGCATCAACTAAAAGATTATGTAGAGTTTCTATTGAAAAGGGATAGAGCAAAAGAAAAATGATAATTACTAAGAAACCTTTTTATCCAACATCTAAAATATCATTTTACTCAAATAGAGTGCTAAAGAATCTCAATCTTAAAGAACCACCAATTTTCACTAAACCGGTTTTAGAGTATTTTGGCATAAAACTCAGTATAATTGATACTCAATCAGATATAGATTTTGAAAAGGAATACGGAATAAAGTTCAACATTCCCGCATTTCTATACAATCATAGCGAAAAACCTAAGATATTTGTTAGAGAAGATGATAACCCTGAACGAAGAAAGCTTAGTATAATGCATGAGTGTGGCGTTTTGATATTCCTTGGCACACCGGGCTAACCTATCTGTGTGATAATTATGAAAATGAGGAAAGCGAATTACAACGAACCGAGCAGGAAGCATTTGAGCATGCAGCTCATATCCTATTTCCATCAGAAAGCTATTTTAATGATGCAATGAGTCTTCCATTAAGCCTGAACGCAATAGAGTTAATAGCAGACAGGTATAAAGTATCGTTTGAGGCTGCTGCAATACATTACATTAAATATAATCTCAATCCATGTGCAATTATTTGCTGAGTGGTCTAATACATTGTGGAAAATGTAATGCTAAGATGATTGGAAGTTCCGCAAAATCGGGACAGCATTTTTATTATGCTTGCCAAAATTATAGTAAGCGTGGAAAAAGTGTTTGCAATGCCAAACTAATCAATAAAAAGGAAATTGAGAATATTTTAATAGATCGAATTAAAACTCATGTTCTAACAGAAAAAAACTTAACAGAACTCTTAAACATAGTTATTGATGAATTAAATCAGTCTAATAAAGGATTTGAAAATAAGTTAAAATCAATTGATATGCAATTAAACGTACATCATAATAAACTCGATAAATTGTATTCTTCTCTTGAAACAGGCAAACTGGACATTGATGATATTGCCCCAAGGATAAAAGAACTCCGTAAACAAACAGATAAGTTTAATCTTAAAAGAAATGAGATTCAAGATGAAATACAAAATCCAACATTTATACCATTCGATTTGAAAATGCTAAAACACTATGTTAAAGACTTGGCGGATTTGCTTAATAAAGGTTCAATTATTGAGAGAAAATCGTTCCTTCGTTCATTTATTAAGCGGATTGTTGTTAACCATCCTGAAGTAAGAATTGACTATAAGTTACCTATTATCAATGAAAAAGACAGAAACCCCGAATCAGAAGTTCTGTCTATAATAAAACTGGCTCCCCGG
>JAGGSN010000214.1 GCA_021159005.1 Candidatus Zixiibacteriota bacterium
ACTAAAATTACTCTGTACGGACAGGAAAAAGACTCCGCCACATCAGGTTTAGCCCGCATGAATATGATTTTACATGACAATGAGATAGCACTAATCGAGCAGGGTAATACATTGGCTAATCCTCTTTTTTTGAATGATAACGGCGCGCTTAAAACCTTTGATTATGTGGTTGCCAATCCGCCGTTTAGTGACAAACGTTGGGGTAATGGCGTTGACGCCGTCGGCGACATCCATGGCCGGTTTAAAGATTTTGGTATTCCTCCCTCAAAAAACGGAGATTACGCTTACCTGCTTCATATTATCCGTTCGCTGAAAAGCAAAGCCAAAGGCGCGTGCATTCTCCCGCATGGAGTTTTGTTCAGAGGAAACGCGGAAGCGGAAATCCGCACAAACATTATCAGGAGAGGATACATCAAGGGGATTATCGGTCTGCCGGCTAATCTGTTTTATGGAACTGGTATTCCTGCCTGTATTATTGTGCTCGATAAAGAAAATGCTCATAACCGCAAAGGCATATTCATGATTGATGCCAGTAAAGGTTATATGAAGGACGGTCCGAAAAACCGGCTTCGCAGTATGGATATTCACAAGATAGTTGAAGTTTTTAACAAGCAGCTTGAGATTGATAAATATTCGAAAATGATCCCGTTTGCCGCAATTGAGAAAAATGAATACAACCTCAACATTCCCCGCTATATAGACAGTCAAGAGCCCGAAGATATTCAGGATATTGAAGCTCATTTGCTGGGTGATATTCCCAATGCTGATATTGACGCGCTGGAGAACTACTGGATGGTGTACCCTACTCTGAAAACCACTCTCTTTGGTAAAAGCAAGCGGGCGAAATATTCAAAGTTGAAAGTTGAAAAAGATTTAATTAAGCAGACGATTTTTGAGCATCCTGAATTTGCAGCGTTTGCAAAAAAAATGAATGCCCTGTTTACAAAGTGGAAAAAGAAAAGTGCCGGCTGCCTAAAAGCGCTACAAGCTGGCGCAAAACCCAAAGAGGTGATTTTTGATCTTTCTGAAAGCCTGCTGGCACAGTACACCGGCAAAAAGCTGATTGACAAATACGATGTCTATCAGCATCTGATGAACTATTGGGACGAGGTGATGCAGGATGATTGTTATATCATTGCTGTTGACGGCTGGAAAGCAGAAACTTATCGCATACTGGTTGAGAATAAAAAGAAGAAGATGGTAGATAAAGGCTGGACATGCGATCTTATCCCGAAAGAGCTGGTTATCAACCGATTCTTTGTTGAAGATAAGCAAGCCATTGAAGCATTAGCAGCAGAAAGTGAAACCATTGCCGGAAAGCTTACCGAGTTAGAAGAGGAACACAGCGGTGAGGATGGCGTTTTCGCAGAGCTGGATAAGGTAAGCAAAGGGAATGCGCAAAAGCTTTTAAAAGAGCTTAAAAACGAAACAGATGCCAAGAAAGAAATAAAAATCGTTGAGACCTACCTTGACCTGATAAAAAAACAAGCTGTTGCCAAAAAGCAAATTAAGGAAGCTCAAGCTGATTTAGATAATAAGCTTTATGCCAAATACCCGGCTCTTAGCGAAGACGAGATTAAAACGCTGGTAGTTGATGACAAATGGATGACCGCAATGGAAAAAGAGATTCGCACCGAAATGGATAGAATCAGCCAGCGGTTGACCCAGCGCGTAAAAGAACTTGCTGAACGCTACGAAACGCCTCTGCCTATACAGACGACCGAAGTTAGCAAGCTGGAAAAGAGAGTCAACGCTCATCTGAAGAAGATGGGGTTTTCATGGAAGTGAGGGAAGGCTACAAACAAACTGAGGTGGGTGTGATTCCAGAGGATTGGGAGGTAACAAAAGTGGGAGAGGTTGCGAATGTAAAAACTGGACCTTTTGGATCATCCCTTCATGAAAGAGATTATGTTACTGATGGAACTCCAATAATAACAGTTGAACATTTAGGTGAACAAGGAGTTTTTCATTATAATTTGCCGATGGTTTCAGATATTGACAAAAAAAGGCTGAATAGATATATACTTCAAACCAATGATATTGTTTTTAGTCGTGTAGGTTCAATTGATCGAAATTCATTGATAAGTCAAGAGGAAAATGGATGGCTGTTTTCTGGACGTTTATTAAGAATTCGGCTTGAATCAAAGCATAATGTTGCATCGTTTTTAAGTTATAACTTTCAACAAGAATCAACAAAACAACGCATAAGAAGTGTTGCTGTAGGTCAAACGATGGCTTCTCTAAATACTCAAATTCTAAAAAACATTTCTATTTCTCTCCCTCCCACCAAAGCCGAGCAAACCGCTATTGCTACCGCCTTAAGCGATGCCGATGCCCTGATCCAATCACTGGAGAAGCTCATTGCCAAGAAACGTAACATCAAGCAGGGAGCCATGCAGGAACTGCTTAGACCCGAAAAATGTGAAAAAGTGAAACTGCTTGGGGAAATTTGTGAAATAAATAAAGGTCAGCTCATTACATCAAATGATATCGTTTTTGGAGATGTTCCAGTTATTGCAGGAGGGAAAAGCCCTGCATATTATCACAATAAACCCAATAGATTAGGTAGAACAATAACCATTAGTGCCTCAGGGGCAAATGCCGGCTATGTGGCTTTTCATAAAACTCCGATTTTTGCATCAGATTGCTCAACAATTGAAGAAAGCGATAATTACTCAATTGAATTTATCTTTTATCTGCTTTGTCTCAAACAAAAAGAAATATATGCAACACAATCAGGAGGGGCTCAACCACATATTCATCCTATTGATTTATACCCAATTGAAACTCCTATTTTAGATATTGAAGAACAACAAAACATTGCAACCATCCTCTCCGACATGGATGCCGAAATATCCGCACTGGAAGCCAAGCTCGCCAAATACAAACAGGTAAAGCAGGGCATGATGCAGGAGCTATTAACAGGTAAAACGAGGTTGGTATGACACAAGTTGGTCAAATAGAACGGCTCACCCAAAATCGGGTCGTAAAATTATTTCATGATGAATTGCGCTATGACTACCTTGGTAATTGGGAAGGCCGACCCAATAATAGCAATATCGAGGAAGAAATATTAACCGCCTATCTTACTCAAAAAGGGTATAGCTCTATTCTTATCAATAAAGCGTTGTATGAGTTGCGAACAACCGCCAACAACTATAACGAAAGCCTCTACACCAACAACAAAAATGTCTATAAACTGCTTCGCTATGGTGTGCATGTAAAAGCTGAAGCGGGTGATAACTTCGAGCCAGTTCAGCTTATCGATTGGAAAAACCCGGAGAAGAATAATTTCGCTATTGCTGAAGAAGTAACCATAATGGGTAACCGTGAAAAACGGCCGGATATTGTTCTCTATGTAAATGGTATCGCTATTGGTGTCCTGGAACTAAAACGCAGCACGGTCTCTATCGGTGATGGTATCAGACAGAGCATTGTTAATCAGCAGAGAGAATTTATCGGTTCCTTCTTCTCTACGGTTCAGTTTATTTTTGCGGGGAATGATTCCGAAGGTTTGCGCTATGGGACTATCGGCACACCGGAGAAATTCTTCCTTAAATGGAAAGAAGATGTCGAGGATAATACACTTTCAAAACTGGATAAATATCTCCTGAAGATATGTTATAAAAAGCGGCTTATCGAACTCATGTACGACTTTGTGCTTTTTGACGGTGGTGTTAAGAAACTGCCGCGCGTGCATCAGTACTTTGCCGTTAAGGCTGCACAGGAACAGATTCGCAAGCGTGAAGGCGGCATCATCTGGCACACTCAGGGAAGCGGCAAAAGTATCATCATGGTGCTCCTCGCCAAGTGGATATTAGAGAACAATCACGATGCCCGTGTTGCTATCATAACCGACCGTGACGAATTAGATAAGCAGATAGAGCGGGTTTTTAATGATGTTGGAGAACCAATCAAGCGTTCAAAGAGCGGTCTTGATTTAATGGCACAACTGGCACAAGCGAAACCGAGATTGTTCTGTTCGCTGGTACACAAGTTCGGCAAAAAGAATGTCGACAATTTTGAGGAATTTATCAAGGACCTGGAGAGTAAACCGAGTCAGGCAGTTGGCGAGCTATTTCTATTTGTAGATGAATGCCACCGTACCGAAAGCGGCAAGCTTCACCGCACTATGAAAGCAATGCTGCCCGGTGCTGTTTTTATAGGTTTCACCGGTACACCGCTTCTGAAAAAGGATAAGCAAACCAGTCAGGAAGTATTCGGCAAGTTTATTCACACCTACAAGTTTAATGAAGCAGTAGATGATAACGTCGTACTCGATTTAGTGTATGAAGCCCGTGATATTGATCAAAGCATTTCATCACCTGAGCGGATTGATGCCTGGTTTGAGTTAAAGACAAGAGGTTTAAACGATTTTCAAAAATCTGAGCTAAAAAAGAAATGGGGCACTATGCAGAAGGTGCTCAGCTGCAAGTCACGTATGGAAAAAGTAGTAAGCGATATCATTTTCGATTTCAACGTAAAGCCAAGGCTCAGCTCTGAAAGAGGCAATGCGATTTTAGTAGCCTCAAGTATTTATGAAGCAAGCCGCTACTATGAGCTTTTTAACAATACCGGATTGAAAAACAGATGCGCCTTAGTTACATCATACAATCCAAGCAACAAAGATATCACTACAGAAGATACAGGAGCTAACACCGAAACCGAAAAAGAGACTATATATCAGATTTATTCTGAGTTATTGAAAAATGCAGCAGCAAAACCAAATAAAACAAAAACAGAATCATATGAGGATGATGTTAAAGAAGCGTTTATTAATGAGCCTGCAAATATGCGTCTTTTGGTTGTGGTTGATAAGCTTCTTGTTGGTTTTGATGCTCCGAGCTGCACTTATCTTTATATTGATAAATCCATGCAGGACCACGGTCTATTTCAAGCGATTTGCAGAGTAAACCGCTTGGATACTGACGATAAGCAGTTTGGCTACATAGTTGATTACAAAGATTTATTCCGTAAGGTTGAAGATGCTGTTTCTGTCTATACTTCAGAACTTGATTATGATGATTTTGAAAATACTGATTGCGATATTTTATTAAAAGACCGCTTGAAAAAAGGTCGCGAGCGATTAGATAATGCGCTGGAAGAAATAGCCCTACTCTGTGAACCTGTTGAGCCGCCCAAAGGAACAATAGAATACATCCGCTACTTCTGCGGCAATCCAGAAATCCCTGAAGAACTAAAAAGCCGTGAAGTTCAAAGAACTGCCTTATACAAAAACACAGCAACTTTAATACGCGCTTTTGCCAACATAGCTGATGAGATGGAAGAAGCAGGTTATACTGAAAATGAGATTGTAATTATCAAGAAGGAACTCGATTTTTACTTGAATCTCCGTGAAGAAATTAGAAAAGCAAGCGGTGAAACGCTCGACCTTAAAACTTATGAAGCAGACATGCGTCATTTGCTTGATAACTATATTCAAGCTGATGAGCCTCGAAAAATATCACCATTTGGCAATCTTTCACTCATTGAAATAATCGTGAAAACAGGTATTGCCGATGCTATAAAGAGCTTACCTAAAGGCATACAAAGCAGCCGGGAAGCTATTGCTGAAACCATTGCGAATAATGTGCGGCAGAAAATTATCAGGGAGCATTTAATAGACCCTGCCTTTTTTGAAGAAATGTCAAAGCTTCTTGATTTAATCATCCAAGAGCGCAAGACTAAAGCAATCAACCATGAGGAGTATTTGAAAAAGATTGCAGAGCTTGCCAAAATAGTATTCGAAGGGAAAAGTGAAACTACACCTCATATCTTAAATACACCAGCAAAGAGGGCATTGTACAATAATCTTGGTAAAGATGAAAACTTAGCTTTATCCATCCACAACAATGTTATCAAAAATAGACCGGATAATTGGAGAGGTCGCGAACTCAGAGAACGGGTAATTAAAGGTGAATTGTATAAAGTTTTAAAGGATGAAAAAGAAGTCGAAAGAATCTTTGTTATTATAAAACAACAGAATGAATATTGATATGAAAAAATTAAAATTGGGAAATATTTCAATAGATGTTATTCAGAAGAATATCAAAAACATTCATCTAAGTGTTCATCCGCCTACTGGTAGAGTTCGCATTTCCGCGCCTTTGCGATTGGATTTGGATACCATTAGAGTGTATGCTCTTTCAAAGCTTAGCTGGATAAAAAAGCAACAGGAGAAGTTTAGAAGCCAAGAAAGAGAAGCCCCCAGAGAGTTTCTTAATAAGGAAAGTCATTACTTTAAGGGCAAACGCTATTTGCTTAAAATAGTTGAAGAAAATGCAATCCCTAAAGTCATATTAAAACACAATGTCATAGAGCTTTATGTTAGGCCAGGTGCTGATATTGGAAAAAGAAAAAACATATTGGATGAATGGTATCGAGAAAAAATAAAAGAGTCTATTTCGCTTATTATTACAAAGTGGGAAAAGAAATTGAAGGTTCAGGTACATGAATTCAGAATAAAAAAGATGAGAACTAAATGGGGTACCTGTAATCGTGAAGCCAAGCGAATATGGTTGAACCTTGAGCTTGCTAAAAAGCCCGTCGAATGTTTGGAATATATTATTGTGCATGAAATGGTGCATTTGCTTGAAAGAACTCACAATGAAAGATTTATTTCCCTTATGAATAAATTTATGCCAAAATGGAAATTCTACAGAGATGAATTGAATAGATTGCCGGTTAAACATGAAAATTGGAAATACTGAAGTCTAAAATGGAACAGATTGTCACAGGTCGGATCCAACGACAACTACTATTCCTCTTCAACGACAATTACAATCACTATAATGGTATAAGAACATTGAGAGCAGCTATCACAACCGCAGGGGAAGCTGTTACACTTCCCCTGACCCGTGACAGCTGCATAAACCATAAAGATAAATCATATAATGCAATAACAACTTTAGGCTCGTTGTATTTTATTTCCAATTTAACTCCTTAATTTAAAGATATTTCTCAAAAAATATTTTCGATGGGGCTACGCCCCATACCCCTTTCCAAGAATCCAAGAAACAAGAATCCAAGCACCTAAGGAGACTTGACAGAGGAAAAAGAAACAATAACACGAAACCCCAACTTGTCG
>JAGGSN010000215.1 GCA_021159005.1 Candidatus Zixiibacteriota bacterium
CTGAACTACTACCTCACCTCGACGCAGCTTGAAAACATCACTGCCTACAACAACACCGGGGACGGCGTGAAGATTTACGACTATGCCGAAAAAAATGACTTCGATAACATCACATCATACGAGAACGACGGAGACGGTGTCGAGGTCCACAACAACTCTGACAATAATATATTCACCAACATCGATTTGTATGACAATGATAAGGACGGCATTGTGTTGCATGCGTTCTCGAATACAAATTATTTTGAAAACGCCACATCGTATAACAACACCGGGAACGGTATCGAGATTCATGATTTTACAGACGATAACACAATCAAAAACTTCATGTCGTATAACAACACCGAAGACGATTTCTTTTTATGGAACACATCGTTAAACAACACCATATTAGATTCAACGTACAGTAACCGGACCATATCGCTAAACGATTCCACCAGTGAGATAATCCTAAAAACCACGACCAACAAGATTGCCTATTACAGCGACACGACCGTCAGTCAAACTATATCGCCAACCAACGTCACAACAACCATCGCTCCAACGGTCGATGATTATGTGACCACGGTGGACACGAAAGACGATTTCACCGTGGCAACCGACAGCGGCACGTTAAACCTTCGCCTGGCGTCTTATGTTGCTGGCGGACGAGCAAATTTCAATGTGTCGTCGGCAATTCCTACACTGGTCTCAACATTCATACTCGGTGGATACCACATCGGTCAACCCGTCGAATTTAAGCGCGATGATGTCACCGTTGCCTGCATCCGTGCCAATATTTCGGGCGTCGTTACATACATCTACACCGGTGGATTCAGCGAACACGAGTTCGAGGTAGATGCGGTGGACCCGTATGTGTACCTGAACGACACCACCAACTTCAGCATCACGAGAGATAGCTACGACGCGGCTGCATACACAGCACAGGTTACTATAACGCATATTGGCACCGAAAACAACACATGTGCCGTCAGCATCGAGATGCCGCTGATCGGTGATTCGGCGTACACGAAACTGGGATACAACATAACCAACATCACCGCAGGGTTCACCGTAACCGATCATTCAGGCTGGGCGGCAATGAACTTCACGATCACAGAGAACACGACCATCCGAATCATGCCATCCGAAGCCGCGAAGCCAAGCAACCTACCGCTTGTAGTCGGTGGCGGAATCGGTGTGGTGACGGTGATTGTTTTTCTGTACAGGAGGAGGAGGCGATAGTACGGCAAGAATAATAGAAATATATGACACAGTCGATGGAACTGATCCAGACAACCCGAAACCGGTGAAAGGCATTGTTCACGTCCGCGATGGTTTACAACAGATCATATTCGCTACCCCCGAAGAGCTTGACGCGAAGATTGAGGAAATCAAAAAATTATGAGCGCGAAACCCATGCCCCCCGTCACGTTAATCGAAAACGATTTTAGTGGAGCGTGGGCGATTCCTACATCCGGACTGGGTGTAGGTGACTACATGCAGACGCTTGGATATAAGAGCTTCTTGTTGAACGCGAGATGCGATAGGGACGCACAGGTATTCATCCAGTACTCGGAAGACCATAATACATGGTATACACTCAGGGATCCGGAGATTTCTGACATTCTGGCAGAACATGCAAACGGGACAATCGCTGTTGCTGGGTCGCCTGTCACGATTACACCGTCTGGGCAAATGGTGAACGCGTGGATACATAACACGCATGGAGTGATCGATCTGAAGGCATCGTTCGACGGCGGGACGACGTGGAAGACAATATCGCCGGACAGGTGGCTTTCCATACCCACGAACGTATATTCATATCAACTGGACGCATCCACGAACGGTGGCACATACGAGACGATCAACAGATATTATTTATTTGGGTTTATGGTAAAATCAAATGTAAATCTGGCGAAAAAGTTTTATGCTGCGGGTGGGAGATATGTTCGTGTGCTGGTTCAAAACCTGGATACAGTGAACGCGTTGACCGCGTATGTTGACCTGAAGCTACAGGAGGGGAGCTGATGCCGGTCCATCCCGTACCCCCAGTGTCTCTCCTTGCTTTCACCGGACTCGACTCGATCGCGGCTGGTGCGACAGTCGCCAGCACGAACCACCTGCATGCACTTGGGTATAACGAGTTCATGTTGTACTGCAAAGGGGATCGCGATTTTAGAGTGTTTGTAGATGCATCGGAAGACCACTCCACATGGTGCAGATACCAGTCAAAAGATTGGAGTGATTTGCTGGCTGAGCACAGCAACGGGAATGCTGGTGTCGCTCCGACCGAGATCACCGTTTCTGAGATGCTGCAGAGCTGTCTGGTGCACAATACGCACGCGAGCCAGACACTATCGGTATCCTTCGACGGCGGCACGGCATGGACCACATTCAACCCTGATCAGTCAATATCCGTACCGGACAACTCATATAGTTTTCATGTCAAGGGGTCAGCCGCGAATACTTCTTATGAAATCATAAATGTGTATTATATATGGGGGAAGATGGTGAAAGCCAATACCAACGCTGTCTATAAACTGAACGCGCAGGGTACGAGGTATCTGCGAGTCCAGGTCGAGAATCTCGACGGAGCGCTCGCACTCAATGCAGATATTTCTATAAAAGTGATGGAGTAGAGTCATGCAGATCGGTCAACCAATCCTGTCAGATAACGCAAGGGCGGTGGTGAAGGAGCATCAGGGTATATGTTTTTATGGTAAGATCACAACCTTCACCGACGCAAACAACTGCAAGATATCCGGATTGTCCGGGTACGGAGACAGCTTCTTCACTGGTTATTATATATGGTGCGTTCGCGATGCAGGTGGAACTGGAGCCGCGCCGCAGGGAGAGTGTGTCCGCATAACATCCTACACCAGCATAGACGGCGCTCTTGTGCACAACGCACTCACCGCCGACCTCGCGGTTGATGATGAGGTTCTGCTGCTACACCCGGCATTTGTAGAAGCCGTTGGAGGGGGTGGTGGCTCTTCGGGTGATATTGAGATATTCGACAGCTTCGAGTATCCATCAGATCCTGCACTGCAGGCGGAGTGGATAGCAGGCGGGGGAGCGGCTAACCCCACCAGGGACAACACAACGTCCTACGAAGGGCAGTATAGTATGCAATCCGCGGTCACTGTCAGTGCCGGAAGCCTGCGCAGAACATTCCCAACCCGTAATATGAAAACACTCGCTAATATGGGCATAGCTTCATATTCGGATGTTGGTGGGGAAACAATCCAGTTCAGATTATACGATTCAAGCGGAAACTACAGTTACTGGGATCTGACGCTCGCTGCAGCGACTACGTGGAAATACCATAATATAAACCCACACTCAACGCCAACCGGTGATGGTGGTGCGCCAGCGGATCTATCTGATATTGTTGAGATACGACTCGCGAATTTGACCGTTGGCAGCATGTTTAATTTTGATTTCATCAAGTTCAGCTCGCTTGTAGCGACGAAGATTGGGATCGGGTATGATGGGCTGGACGACAACAAAGAGATCAGCAGTAGCGTGAGGGGGCATCTACTCGCGGGGCTGATACACGGTACAGGGATTGTAATACCGGATAACAAGTCGCTATATGAATTGATCGCGCTGGATAGGTTGGATGATGCTGGGCATGGATTGGCAGCACTTGATAATGAGCTCGGTCTTATTCCACAGTCAGGTGGTGCCACAGTGTGGAATGCAACCGCACTCCAGGCGATACAAGATGAAGCAGAGGATGCGCTCGAAGGCGAAGACCTCGATCACCTGCTAAAACTTGATGGCGCAACACATCCATATCCTGAGAACTGCGCTACGGATTCAATACTTGCCAAGATAATTGCGAAGGGTGATCCCGCTGATCCAAGCACCTTCGATTGCACGACGGACTCGTTGGAAGCAATAGCTGATGCCATAGCCGCCATCAGCGTCACTGGTGTTCATGAAGTGAGCGATGTCGTGATTTACCCAGTCGCCGAGCACGCCGCAGCAACGGAGATCACTGATGATGGGACATCTCCGGCATACTATACTGACAACGAGTCGGGGACAGCTACCGCAGAAGGCGCTCCAAATGTACACTGGAGCGAGGACATTGATTTTGAGCAGACAGGCACGATTAATGTCATATCGATATTCGCTGATCTCAGATGGGAGCACAAGACATCTGCTGGCACTGCATACAGCAAAGTCCAGATGTCAGGGGACGGCGGTGCAAACTGGGTTGACATGACAGACAGCATCGCAGAGACGGATGCGGCGTACCAGGACAAGGTGAGGATCGGGGTCGGCAGGTTCGTTTCTACGATTACCGCTGGTGTGAATCAACTCCAATTCAGACTGGTAAGCTGGGAGGCGGGCGGCGCCACGAGCAGCGCAAAGATTAGATCAGATTCGTATATTAGAATAACAACGAGGAGGTCATAAAAATGGCAGTAGATTTTCCATCACTTGCAGACTATAATGCACTACGTGAGTTCGTGATCGGCGTAGAGTGGAATCAGAACACAGATACATGGAGACGGATCGATGAATACGGTAATACCGTTGATTTTTTCGATTATGTGAATAATAAGTGGTTTTTCGACAACCATCCCATCTGGGGTAATATCCGGCGCTGCACACTTGCAGACGACGGCACCGTGAATAACTATGGTAGTACTCCACGTGGCGATGGGCTGACATTGGACGGCACGGATGGACAGGTGATGGTTGAGATCCCGAAATTTTATATCAAAGCCTCGAATCCAGCTACAAATGTGTACCAGCGGTGGATCTCGCCAGTTGCAAAGACCGGCTTCGAGGTTCATCCATTCTTCCTGCAGCGTGGCGGGACAGAACGTGATCGAGCCTACTTTGGAGCTTATGAGGCATACTATGATAGCGGATCAGGTAAGCTCGAAAGCAAGACGGGCGTTGCGCCGACAGTGAGCACAACGATCGGTAATTTCCGGATGTATGCCGAGAACCGGGGATCAGTCCGCTGGGGGATCACAAGCATCTGGGCGCTGTCTGCGATTCAATCGCTATTTTATATTGAATCCGGCGGCATCGATTCACAATCGTTCGTCGGAATGGGGAATGTCGATACCAGTAGTGCACAGAATACAGGAGCGAATTCGATAGACACGTACATCAATGAAAACGGCACAGGTAAAGCGAAAGGGATAAACGGTTTGGTGGGAATTGCGTACAGAGGTATCGAGAACTTGTGGGGGAATATCTGGACGTTTGTGGATGGCTACAATGCTCTTGCGGATAATTCAGCGTACCGGCTCATCAACCGCGACGGTAGCGGAACGTTCCAGAATACGCTTGCGGCGACCTGTGAGGATTCTGTTGCAGCGCCGATCACAACAGATGGATACGTCTCAAATATCGAGTACGAAGATCTACTGAAGTACTTGATGATACCAAGTGCCGTAACTGGCTCGTCGATCAGTGATTATTTTTACGCGCACGATGCAGGGGAACTGAACATCCTGTTGTCCGGCGACACTTGGGCGGGCGGCGGCAAAGCGGGGGTCGCCGGTCTCCATTCGCTTGACGTTGCGGCGTTTGTCTCTGCGTATGTCGGCGCGCGGCTCGAATTTGTGTGAGGATAATCAATGATTGAGTACCCGCAGTTTAGTGACAGGACATGGGGCGCAGGTGGCAGCGCAAAGATTAGATCAGATTCGTATGTCAGGATAACATCGAGGAGGACATAAAAATGCCAGTAGATTTTCCGCCAACCAAACTAACACTCGATTACCTGGTCATCAGGGATGGAGAGGGTCACTACCTGCAGGTACCAAAGCTCACCACAACAGAACGTGACGCACTATCCCCTACCAACGGCATACTCATCTACAACACCACCACCGCACAGTTCGAGCGGTATGCAGATGATACATGGGAGGGGTTCGGATCAGATTTAACAGGAGCAGAGATCAAAGCCCTGTATGAAGCAGAAGCGGATACTAATGCTTATACAGATGCTGAAAAAAGTAAACTCGCTGGTATAGAATCTAATGCTACTGCTGACCAGACAGGTGCAGAGATTAAATCTCTTTATGAAGCAGAAGCGGATACTAATGCGTTTACTGATGCACATAAACTAATTTTAGATGGCTATGCTCCCACGATATCTACACCGGTTGCTCAAACAATAGGTAGTGCACAGTTAAAGTATAAAGAAATCAAAGTAAAAATAGCAGGTAAATATAAGATACGAGTTGAACATCATTCTACGCATCCCGACGGGAAGACTTATTTACAATTCAAAAAAAATGGTGTTAATATAAGTGAGATAAATAGTTTTTATGGTACTACATGGAGAGCATTTGAGAAAGAAGTTGATAATATTGCTGTTGATGATCTTATACAAGTATATATGTCGCAGGCTAATGCACCTGCGCAATGTCGTAATTTTTCAGTATCTATAATATGTGGAGAAGTAACACAAGATACCTATTATAGCTAAAAATCTTGATATAAGGAACGGGCGGACATCGGCAGGACGTGTGGGTACACGACCTGCCCTTCATGCGGCTTCAAGCTGGTGCCGACGTGCAGCGGAGACATCGAGAGCGTGTGCCCGTGGTGCGGGGAACAGCACTGACACGGTTTATTCTTCTTTCGGAACGTATTTATCCCCAGATTTAATGATCGGCTTATTC